>JAKSAU010000084.1 GCA_022361535.1 Desulfobacterales bacterium | reverse complement strand
TGGCATACCCGGTCATTTTAAACAAATTAAATAACTTGAGAAACCTACCCAGCCATCCTTGACCATACTCGACCGAATCAACCACCTCTAAGGTTTCAATACGATCAGCCAGATTTTGAACCTGATCAAAACTTGAGTATGACACCATGGTAATTTCAATGGCATGGGGCAACGGGTTGGTACGAAGGCTTGCGAAAAACTCGGTCTTAGACCCCATCTCCTGCTTCAGTCTTTCCAAAGCTTCTGTTTTCGACACAAAGGTCATCTTTTCAATACCACCCAGGGCACGCAGCTGATCTTTAACATTGGGCAGCATGGGCGGTTCAAACCCTTTGCTCAAATATACCATTGCCCGGCCACCCTGGTTCCAGGATTCCAGGACCCGGCTTGCATTTTCAAAAAAAAGCATAAAGACCGAGACCAGCAGAATGGAAAGCGCAATCGTCATAATGGTGATCACATTCAAAAACCGGTTAGACCGGATATCTGCATAAGCTTTTTTCAAAAATCGCATCATGGGGCAGGTCGTCTTTCCTTAATAAAGCATAGTTGAGATACTTTTGAGTTTGCCGTCTTCAAGGGCAATATTTCGTCCCCGCACACTGCTTTCCACAAGACCAAGATTATGGCTGGCAATCAATATTGTGGCTCCTTTTTTATGATACTCAAGGAGCAGGTCCAGAACCTTTCGTGCCGACTCTTTGTCCAGACTGCCCGTGGGTTCGTCTGCCAGGATAATGGATGGTTCTCCAACTACAGCCCGGGCAACGGCCACCCGCTGCTGCTCACCACCGGAAAGGGTGGGCGGAAGATGGTTGGCTTTTTTATCCATGCCTGTGGTCCGCAAAACATGCATGACTTTTTTCTTAATATAAGATGGTTTTTCACCTGCAACCTTGAGCACAAGTGCCACATTTTCAAACACAGTCCGGTTGGGAATGAGTTTGAAGTCCTGAAAAACCATACCAAAGCGGCGGCGCAGGAAAGGCAGTTTCCCCGGCGAAATCCGAGCCAGGTTCATGCCGTCGATAAGGATCTGCCCTTCGGACACCCGTTCTGCAAGATACGTTACTTTTAAAAGCGTAGATTTGCCGGCCCCTGAAGGGCCTGAAACAATAATGAACTCTCCGGGCTCAATATCCAGGGTGATGTCACTTAACGCTAGTTTGGCACCGTACCGCTTGGTCACATTGAACAATCTGATAATATTGGCTTTACCGCCTTCCGCCTTCATACACTCCCTAGCTGCCCTATGATCTTGAGTAATTGACTGAAACTGAATTTACTGCTATAAACCGCTTGTGTCAAGGAGTGCTGAAAAACAGTTTTTCTTACACAAAGCCTTCACTGAACCCGTAAACCGGCTTCTTCCAACTCAGTGAAGGCTTCAACATGTATGGTTAATGAAAGAAGCCGAACAAAACAGAAAACAAATAACCCACCGAAATAACATAATATAATGATTCTTTTTGATTCCCACTGCCACATTGACGATAAGAGCTACGATGCTGACCTGGATCAGGTAATGGACAGAGCACAAAAAGCAGGCGTCCTGGCCATGATGGCCGTGGGAATTGACCGTGTGACATCTCTTAAAGCAATTGAGATTGCTAAAATTTATAAAAATGTTTACACCTCGGTAGGGGTTCATCCCCATGATGCCATTCAGTGTTCAGGACCTGTTCTTGAAGAACTCAAGCAGATAGCCCTTGCCAACGACTGCGTCAAGGCCTGGGGTGAAACAGGGTTGGACTTTAACCGTATGTTCTCTCCAAAGGCAGATCAGGAAGCCTGTTTTTCAGCCCAGCTGGCCATGGCAGGAGATTTGGATCTGCCCATGATTTTCCATGAGCGTGACTCCAAGGGCAGGTTTTATGAAATCCTCAAATCAGAAGGACCTGCTGCAAGAAAAGGGGTGGTCCACTGTTTTTCCGGCACAAAAGAAGAGATGTTCAAATACCTGGACCTGGGCTATTATATCGGCATTACGGGAATTCTTACCATTTTGCAGCGCGGAGAATACCTGCGGTCAATCGTTTCTCATATCCCTATGGACCGCATTGTCATTGAAACAGATGCCCCTTACCTGACACCTAAACCCCAGAAAAACAAACACCGCCGAAATGAACCAGGCTTTGTAAAATCAGTGATGGAGCGTTTAGCCCAAGTCAGAGGAGAAGACCCGGACCAGCTTGCTAAAGCTGTATTCAATAATACCCTGAAACTTTACAATATCCCTGCAGACCCGGATTGGTCTGATATTCAATCCTGAAAAAAGATCTGCCGATATCCGTTCACCGGCCCTTTGATCTAACTTTTTTCCATCAATTTGGTGACAGCCTTCTCAAGTCCATCCAGGGACAGCTCATACATGGGAAATATCTTGGAGATGGCTAATATAGTGTGGGTGTAACCCCACATGGATTCAGACACCGGATTAAGCCAGATAGAGTGGGAAAAGGTCTCTGTTAAAAATTTGAGCTGCTCGATACTGGGGCGGCCGCTTCGGTCAGCAATATGAATGGACCCGTCATGGGCCATCAGCTCATAAGGCGCCATACTGGCGTCACCTACGACAATCAGCCTTGTTTCCGGGTCAAGCCGGGCAAACTCCATAATGCTTTTGGGTTTTTTGTATCGGGCCGAATCTTCCCAGACATAATCATAAATGGTGTTGTGAAAAAAGTAGGTTTTCACCTCTTTAAACTGGGACCGCGCATAGTCAAATAAGGTCTGGACTACCTGAATATACGGATCCATGGACCAACCACCATTGTCTATGGCCAAAATGACCTTAAGCCTGTCTTTCATGGCCCGGTCAAATACCAGTTCAATCTCGCCCCCGTTGCGCATGGTCTCCCGGATGGTTTCATCCACGTTGATTACATCCTTGGGACCTGAAGGTATCATGTTACGCAACCGTTTCAATGCCTCACCGATTTTGGCCTGTGTCAGCGGACCTTTGGTGGAATAATCCTTGTACCGCCTTTCATTAGCTACTTTAACGGCAGACTTGTTCCGGGATTCACCACCTACCCGCATACCACCCGGGTGATATCCGGAATGCCCCACAGGAGAATATCCGCCTGTTCCGATCCATTTGCCGCCGCCATCATGACGCCCATCCTGATCTTTGAGGCGTTTTTTAAAATACTCAATGAGCTCGTCCGGGGACATTTTATTTAGCTTTTCTTCGTCCATGCCAAGGGCATTGGCCATGGTTTTTGGATTTTTCAGCCACTCATTGAGCATGGCACGGGCCATATCGTCAAT
The DNA here is from genome assembly GCA_022361535.1 of Desulfobacterales bacterium. Next base: position 9,520 of record JAKSAU010000084.1, on the reverse strand, counting down.
TTCAAACCCGGCATCCTCGGGCAAGGGAATCCCGTCAAAATGATGGGCAAAGACCTGGTCATAAAGGTCAAAATACCGCTCGCTTTTGACCAATACAGACCTGGCACAGGTATAAAAATCATCCAAACTGGTGATCAAACCCTGGTGCAAAGCCTTTTGCAGGGTAAGAAAAGAGGTGGGGGAAACAGGAATCCCCACATCTTTTAAAGTATAAAAAAACTTTAGAAACATGGAACCGCCTTAGAAAAGTTTGCGACGGGATGTCATGTTTTTGGCCCGTTCGTAATCAGGGCTCTTTTTAAACAGAACCCCCAGAAAAGGCATGCTGCCTTTCACAAGGTCTTTGGCCCTGAAATCAGGGTCTGCATCAAGAGCCCGAATCCAGTTGATCAATTCGCGGGTGGCAGGTTTCTTTTCAATCCCGTCGATTTCCCTTAATGAATAAAAGGATGAAATAGCATTTTCTGCAAGCTTGGTATCAAGATCAGGAAAATGAACATGGATGATCTTGCGCATCATCTTGGGATCGGGAAACGCAATATGATGGAAGTTGCATCGTCCCAGGAAAGGATCGGACAGATCTTTTTTCGCATTTGAGGTAATAATGATCACAGGTCTGTGAAGCGTAGATATGGTCCTGTCCGTTTCAATAATGTCAAACTGCATCTGGTCCAGCACATCGAGCATATCATCCTGGAAGTCCGTATCAGCCTTGTCGATCTCGTCAATGAGAAGCACAGCCCGCTGTTCCGAGCAAAATGCCTGGCCGATTTTACCCATTTTAATATACTCGTCAATGTTACTTACATCACGAGAAGAGTCACCGAATCGGGAGTCGTTGAGCCGGGTCAACGTATCATACTGATAAAGGGCTTCCACAAGTTTCATGCTTGATTTGACATTAAGGATAATCAAGGGCATGGAAAGGGTCTCGGCAATGGCATGGGCCAGCATGGTTTTACCTGTGCCTGGCTCGCCTTTGAGAAGCAGAGGCATTTCCAGTTTCATTGAAATATTCACGATGGATGCAAGTTCCGGATCAAGTACATATTTTTGCGCCCCTTGGAACTGGGCGTCAGGATTTTTTGTCATCAGGCTCTCCATTCTATATATCTGTTAAAAAGAGATAAACTTCGTTCTGGTTAGCAGGCTATGTTTTTATAGTCAATGGTTATTCACCCGTCATTTAAGATTTTACCATCAAGTTTTTTGGATACGCCGAACAAATTACAAAAACCCAACAAATTAATTACATATTTGTAATCTTTTCCCTACCTATTGAAATTCTATAAAGATTGACACTCTCTTGCTGAAGTGTTAATTAATTTATCTTAATTATTTTTACGCTAATGCCATGAAAAAACTAGGAGCATACATATGATTGGTGGAATCGGAATGCCGGAACTGATAATAATCCTTGTCATTATACTTATTATCTTTGGTGCGGGCAAACTCCCTGAAATCGGCGCCGGCCTGGGCAAAGGCATCAAAAACTTCAAAAAGGCTACAAAAGAACCAGTAATAGAAGACAAGGAAGATGAGCCTGAAAAAATAGAAAAAGACTAAGCCTCTGACACTATAATAGATTTACAGCCCTCAATGCAGCCAGGTATGATCATACCTGGCTGCTCTTTTTTCATATCAACTCTCCACAAACCCCACCTTGACCCAATAGCTGCAAAAAACCGGCTTAAAAATTTTATTACAAAAACGAAACATTGGTTGTGCATAAATCGACATTATTGTAATAAATTTCTTTGATTTTCTTGTTTTTTTTATCATTTCAGCACAGGTTCCTCCTAACCTCCTGAAAATAAAAGGATGGCACATCCATTGCAAGTCCTATGAGGGCAGATGTCAATGTTATGCGTATGATTAAATGCTTTTAACCCTTTGAAAAAAGGAAGCCCAAAACAAGATGGACAGCCCGGAAGCAGGTCGTTTAATAAAACAAAAACAAGAGTTGATCACGCTTTTCCTTCAGGGAAAAGCCCCTGACTTTCTTGACCAGCTGACCACCTGTCTGGATGAATACTTTTATTCAGTTTTTGAAAAAAGCATTGCCGCAAGAAAAATGGTTATCTCGGGCAATCCCTTTGCTGTTATTGCCCTGGGAGGCTACGGCAGAAAAGAACAATGTATCCACTCGGACATTGACCTGCTTATCCTTTTTGACAAAACCGTTCCCCCTGATGTGGAAGCCTTTGTTCAGGAGCTGCTCTATCCATTATGGGATGCAAGATTCGAAGTCGGGTATGCCGTTCGTAATATTGACGAGTGTATTAAAATGTCCTTTGAACGGTTCGACATCCTTACCACGGTGCTGGATGCCAGGTTTATCTGCGGCGCATCTTTGGTTTATTCCTCGTTCATGGAAAAATTCAGACAGCAGTTGTCTGCAAAGCACCTGAAGCCTACGCTTAACTACTTATATGAAAACGGTGAAAAACGGCTGGAAGATTTTGGTGATTCCACTTATCTTGTTGCCCCGGATCTAAAATCTGGATTTGGAGGGCTTCGGGATTATCACACCCTGCTTTGGTATGCTAAAATCAAATCCAATATTAAATCCAGACGGGATCTTGAGTATTACGGATTTCTCTCCCATTTTGAATGCGTAAGCTTAGAAGAGTCCCTCAACTATATCTGGGACATACGTAACCGGCTCCATTATATTTCCAAAAGGAAAAACGACACCCTTCATTTTGAACACCAGGCAGAAGTGGCAGGACTGCTGGACTACACCAACGACACAGGACATCCGGAAGTAGAAGTTTTTTTAGGTGAACTCCATGAAAAAATGGAATTTCTCAAACAGATTTCCCAAATCACCTTTGAAGATATTGTTTCCACCTGCCGGATCAAAAAAGATACAGTCGCTCCCAGACCTACAAAAACCGATGGCCTGGTCGTCAAAAAACGCAGGCTCTATTTTGCAAATACCGTGGCCATCCTTCAAAAACCTGATCTGCTGCTCAAAATCTTTTTGGAAAGTGGCCAGACACGGATTCCTTTATCAATAGAAGCCCGACGCGTGGCCTCTGAATTCCGGCATCTTGTGGATGAAGAGGTCAGGACAAATCCTGGATGCGTTAAAATTTTCAAACGAATTCTGGGGTTATCATTCTGGGAATTCAACGTGCTCAACGTGATGCTTTCCACAGGAATATTAGAACAGTTTATCCCGGAATTTTCACCCCTGGTCCATAAAATCCAGTATAACCATTACCATCTGTTCCCTGTGGATAAACATTCCATCCGTTGTGTCCAGATCATCAACAGCTTTAAAGAGCCTGGCACCACCATGATGGGCAACCTGTACGCCTCAGTGTACAAGGAGATCCGGAATAAGAACGTCCTGCTGGTCGCAGGTCTGCTCCACGATATTGGCAAGTCAGATCCGGCCAAAGAACATTCAAAACGAGGCGCCAGGATCGCAGGACCTATCATTGACCGGTTAGGCTTCTCCCCCACAGAAAAAGAAGACATACTCTTTTTGATTGAAAACCACCTGTTCCTGGCAAAAACAGCTACCCGACGCGATATCTTTGATGAAGAAACAGCAGTTTACACGGCCAACAAAATCGGAAAAATCCGGCTGCTGCGCATGCTGTTTTTACTTACTGTTGCAGACTCCCAGGCGACCGGACCCAAAGCATGGAACGACTGGACCGAAAACCTGATCAAGGATTTGTTCCTTAAAACCATGGGCATTATTAAGACTGGTGAACTGGCCTCTAAAAAAACCCAGCGTCTTATCGACAGAAAGAAAAAAGATGTCCTTGCCCTGCTTCGGGAAAGCTGGCGCGAAGAAGAAGTCAACAAGCAGCTGTCAGCCATGTCCAGGCGGTACCTGCTCTATGTGCCGCCACAAAATATTGTGGACCACATCAATTTGTACCGCAATCTTGGCAACCGTGAATACATTTGGCAGATCACCAAAGAAAACGGCTCAGATATGAGAACCGTATCCATCTGCGGTAAGGACAAGCCAGGATTTTATTCCAAGATCGCCGGTATCTTTTTCCAGAATAACATCGATATTGTTGCATCCCAGGCTTATTCCCTGGGAGACAGCCACATTCTCGACGTGTTCAATGTACGCCCGCCCCAGGACAGGCTTTTTGAAAAAGAGAAATGGGAAAAGGCTGAAAAAGACCTGACCCGGGCACTTGAAGATGACCATTACTTAGACAAGGCTTTGGAAAAAATCCCGACCAGCCTGAAAGTATCATCAGGTGGACTTCCCGAGCCTAACCAGGTAAGAATAGACAACGAAACCTCCAGTTTTTTCACTATTATTGAAGTACTGACCTATGATTTTCCAGGGCTCTTGTTTGCTGTTACCAACACCCTGTATCGCAGCGGACTCAACGTAAACGTGGCAATGGTCGGCACCAAGGTAGACCAGGTCATAGACATTTTTTATGTCCGGGACATTGAAGGGGACAGAAAAATAGAATCCGAAGAAAAGCTGGAACAAATCAAGACATCCATTATCAACCGTCTTCCACAGATACAGTCAAAGGAGGTTAAAAAATGAAAAAAATCGAAGCAATTATCAAACCTTTTAAGCTTGATGATGTCAAAGAAGCCTTAAGCGAAATCGGTATTTACGGCATGACCGTGACAGAAGTAAACGGGTACGGCCGGCAAAAGGGCCACAAGGAAATTTACCGCGGTGCAGAATATGTAGTGGATTTTGTCCCCAAAATTAAACTTGAGATCGTGGTAACAGATGACCGCCTCGACGAATCCGTAGATTGTATCCGCAATGCTGCCAACAGCGGAAAAATCGGTGACGGTAAAATATTCGTCTTGCCGGTTGAGCAGGCCATCCGGGTTAGAACCGGTGAAAGCGGAGACGATGCAATTTAGCAGTTAAAACGAAAAAATCATAATAAAAACCCCATAATATTTAAGAAAGGGAAAGACATGACACCTAAAGACGTAATCGCAATGGCAAAAGAAAATGATGTAAAAGTTGTTGATATCCGCTACATGGACTTCATCGGCACCTGGCAGCATTTCAGTGTACCTCTTGCAGAACTGAGCGAAGCCGCATTTGAAGATGGGTTTGGTTTTGACGGATCTTCCATGAGAGCATGGCAGAATATTGATAACTCTGACATGATCGTTATTCCGGAACCAGGCACTGCTAAAATTGACCCGTTCTTTAAAGTTCCTACCATGGCCATTATCGGTAATGTACATGATCCCATTACCCAGGAATCCTACAGCCGTGATCCCCGCGGAATAGCCAAAAGAACTGAAGCCTACATCAAAAGCACCGGCCTTGGCGACACCATCTTTGTAGGTCCTGAGCCTGAATTTTTTATCTTCTCCAACATCCGTTATGCTTCAGAAGCCCATGCATCCTTCTTTGAAATCGACTCTCCTGAAGCCCACTGGAACACTGGTGACGGTTCCGAACCTAACCTGGGTTACAAAATCAAACCCAAACATGGTTATTTCCCCCTTCCCCCGGCAGACCAGTACCAGGATATGAGAACAGAAATGATGCTTACCCTTGAAGACTTAGGCATTGAAATGGAATGCCAGCATCACGAAGTTGCTTCTGCAGGACAGGCTGAAATCGACCTTCGGTTCGACTCCCTGCTCAACATGGGTGACAAACTTGCCTGGTTTAAATATGTATTGAGAAACGTTGCAGCCAAATACGGCCACACTGTTACATTCATGCCCAAACCCTTGTACGGTGACAACGGAACCGGTATGCATACTCACATGAGTTTCTGGAAAGATGGCGAACCCACCTTTGCCGGTAATAAATATGCAGGCCTGTCCGACAACGCCCTGTGGGCCATCGGTGGTATCATGAAACACTGCAAAGCCCTGTGCGCCATCACTAACCCGACCACCAACTCATACAAACGTCTGGTTCCTGGTTTTGAAGCACCTATCAAGCTTGCTTACTCCAGCCGTAACAGATCTGCTGCTATCCGTCTGCCCATGTACTCCGGATCTCCCAAGGCCAAACGCCTTGAGTTCCGTACACCTGATCCCTCTGCCAACGGTTACATGGCGTTCTCCGCCATTGCCATGGCAATGCTCGACGGTATCCAGAACAAAATTGATCCGGGCGATCCCATGGATAAAAACATCTATGACCTGCCGCCTGAGGAACTTGCTGAAATCAAATCTGCCCCAGGTTCTCTTGAAGAAGCATTGGATGCCCTGGCATCTGATCATGACTTCCTGCTCAAGGGTGATGTATTCACTAAGGACGTTATTGACTACTGGATTGACTACAAAATGGAAAATGAAGTTAAACCGGTTATTTCCCGTCCTCATCCCCATGAGTTCTACCTGTACTATGACATTTAATTAACAGTCTCCTGTTGGGGAATGACCTGACAAAGGGGCCCGGAGGATGCCATGCTTCCGGGCCCCGCCCTTTTTTCCTACCCATTTTCCACGCCTAAATGAAGTCCTGCAACTCTACATTTTTTTTTAATGCATTCAAAAACAAAATAGGCTATATAGACACATTAAATGTGCATCCTGAATCGGAAAAAACTATGCTAAAAGATCAGCAAGGGAGCAGACACTGATAATATGAAACATTCACACTTGTCACTAAAGCCTCTTACAAGCTTGCTATTGCTTTTGTTTATCTGTTTTTTGATCACCCCTGCAAAAGCATCTGAAAAAAAGCTTCCCAAAGGAAACGAGCTGGACGCCCTTGCACAAAAACTCATAGAGGACGGTTTTGACAGCACCAAGATTCAAAACCTGTTTGCCCAGGATGCTGTTTTTTTTAACCCGGACGGTGTGTCCTTGTTTTTTATCCACTCCGAATCCAGCCTGAACTATGATCAGTTTTCTTCTTCCAAATCCATTGCCAATGCAAAACAGTATATGGAAACGCATAAAGAAAGCCTGGATATGGCTGAAAAAACATTTGGCGTTGATAAAACCATCATCACTGCCATCATCCTTGTTGAAACCCGGCTGGGTAACTACCTTGGCAAACGAACCGTGATCAACACCCTGTCTACCATGGCTGCTTTAACGGATAAAACCCTACAGGAAAAAATCTGGACATCTATTCCGGACAAGAAAAAACCCAAACGAGAAACCTTTGATAAAAAAGTCGCCAAACGCAGCAAATGGGGATATGAAGAACTCAAAGCCCTGATCCGCTATGCAGACCGGGAAGGTATTGATCCAACCACTATCCGCGGCTCTTATGCCGGAGCCATGGGTATCCCGCAGTTTATGCCCTCAAATGCACTGACCCTTGCCAAAGACGGCAACGTGGACGGCCGCGTAGACCTATTTGATCACAATGACGCAATTTTTTCCGTTGCCAATTATCTCAAACATCACGGCTGGAAACCCGGCATCAGCAGACAGCGCCAGCATGAAGTCCTTTTCCGATACAACCATTCCAATTACTATGTGGATGCCCTGCTTAAAATTTCAGACAAATTAAAATAACACCTTGGAAGACCCAAATGACTGAAAACGACATTGTTTTATATATACTTATCATTGCAGGCGTTTCCTTTGGCCTGACCATGCTTGCCCTTGTAGACCTAATCAAAAAGGATTTTCCCACCACAAAAGAAAAATTCCTCTGGCACCTGGTCGCCATCATCCCAGTCATCGGCTGGTTGATCTACTTTTTAATAGGTGCTAAAAAGGGTATCAAGAAAAGCTTTGGCAGCTAACCCCATTGACTTTTTTTCACTTTCAGTATAAAAATTGACCTTTAATTGATGTGGTCCCATCGTCTAGCGGTTAGGACGCTGGCCTCTCACGCCGGAAACCGGGGTTCGATTCCCCGTGGGATCACCACTCTACAAATAAAGGCTTTCAATGATTTGTTGAGAGCCTTTTTCATTTCTAAAATTAATTTTCCCCGCGCTATTCCCCACATCTTCTGTAAAATTTAGGGTAACTCCAGGTAAAACTTCTTTCAATGGCCCTTTTTTCTTGGGATGATGGATTGGCTGCAGAACCTCCTATTTTATAAATAATAGTCAATTCTGTTAAAGCCGACTTGGGGGTTAAAACTAAATACCAATCTGCAGTCTAACCCCAACAACAACATATATTTATGTATGAGACGGTAAATTTGATGTTTTTAAAGCCGTTTCATTGTTAACTCTCATCTAAAAGTTTACAAATTGGACATAGAAAGTGGTCATGGAGGTCGTGAGGGTTATTTCGAACAATGAGCTTTAATCAGTTTTTTTCATTTTATAATCTTTAATTTATAGTTGCTTGGTATTAATGCGGCATCATTCTAACCCATTACAAAAATCAATTGTACTCTTGATATCTTTGGGATAATTTTCGTTTGAAAAAAAATCTTCAAGTTTTCTTAAATTTTTAAATCTCTTATTAAGTTTTTTTTTCCCGATTTCACTCACCATTGAGTTATCTCTCAATAAAATTTCTTCGAGTAGATCAAAATTATATTCAGTATCTCTTTTTGTTTTGATATAAGCAAAGCAGTCTGCGACGGATTCTGTTGCGTTTGTGAGTTCATTCCTCCTAGCGATTATATGTCCTAACTCATGGGTTATTATAAAATATAATTGTGACCGCACACATTCTTCATAACTATAATTAAAGGAACTCAAAACTCGTGCATACATTTTGATATCTTCCTCTGAAAAACTCCCATAGGAATTGTTAGATTCACTTATTTTTTTGGAGAACGTATAACGAGTCTTTACGTAATCATTTACCCCAGATTTATAGCAAAGGATATAAGGACTACGTACGAGAAGTGGAGAAAAGTATATTTTACCTTTTGGGTGTGCCAATGCGTTTATCCATGCCTTGTGATATTCTTCGCTAGTGTCATTTAAAAGTTCGTTTCTATCGAAAGAAATTTCAATATCTGCAAATCGTTTGCTATATTTTGAAGGAGGAAAAGATTCTAATACTAATTTGAATGTTTTAAGAAAGTGTTTTTGCAAACCAACTGGTAAATACAATCCCGTGTCCCTAACGCCTCTGTATTTTATGGGTTGTAAAAATATCAAATAAAGAAGATCTTCATCGTAATACGTAACATCCGCAAGGCTTAAAGCAATTTCTTTAGCTTCATATTCCGCTACTTCAGAAACTAGATCATAAGAAGTGGATAAAAACTTATCAAGTTTTTTTGCCTCGCAATATTTTTTTTGGGGGGAATTCGAAACTATTATTATATAATCTAGATCCGCTATGGCTATTTTCTGTGATAATTTGCCTCGTTCTTTTTCATCATCGCATTCATCTTCATATTCATCATAGAAAAAACTACTCATTATCTGCGAATTCATATCTTCTGAACAATCAAATTCATTATAATATGAATCCACATTATTGTTCCATTGATTAGCTTTAATTCCTGTTATTGAATATAGTAGATTTGGAATATTCGCTTGCTCATTAAGAATTTCGAAATATGTTTTTTCCTGTGGTATTTCTTCTATTAATTCGCTATCGGTACTCCAGTACCATTTAGTGATTAAGCCTTTCTCAATATCTGAAATCA
>JAKSAU010000441.1 GCA_022361535.1 Desulfobacterales bacterium | reverse complement strand
GATCTTTTTTCTAAATTCAGGTTTTAAAAATACCCTAATGGTATTTCCCGGATAGATCCAATGGGGGTTTTTAATGTCTTTATTCATTTCCCAAAGACCTGGCCAGTCCCACTGGGAGTTGTAAAATTTTTGGGAAAGGTCCCAAAGTGTATCCCCTTTTTGAATGGTGTAGTAAAACCCTGTGTCCTCCTCGGTATTGAACTGTTGAGGGGCATCCTGGGCCCATGCTGAAGATACGGTTAAAAGAAAAAATAAAAGAATCGAAGTAATAACTGGTATAGATTTTCTATTTCGAACTGCCATGAAGGCCCTCCAATGCGTGTTGATGCCTGTAAATCTTGACTTTATTTAATCTCCTGTTCTATAAAAAGTCAAGAATTGTTACGCGAATTACTAGAAACGGATATAAAATGACACAGATTGCGGATCTCCTTTTTGAGGTTCGGATGCTCAAGGATCTGAACAGGGCTGGCTATGCTTTTTTAGGGGCAGGACAGGAAAGTATTGCAGAGCACAGTTTCACTACGGCATTTATTTGCTTTACAATGGCCAGGCTTGAACCGGACATAGACGGGGAAAGGTTGATCTCCATGGCCTTGGTCCATGATATTCCTGAAGCTCGAACCAGTGACCTGAATTACGTAAATAAAAAATATAATACAGTTGATGAATCAAGTGCTGTGACAGATTTGATAAGGAGTTTGCCATTCGGCCAAACTATTCGGGACCTGATAGATGAATTCAACCAGGGCGAAACCAGAGAGGCGATGTTGGCCAATGATGCGGATCAATTGTCTTTTATACTGGAGTTAAAAAAGCTAAAAGACCTTGGTGCGACCTCTCCGGATTCATGGCTTCCGTTTGTGAAAGGACGGCTAAAAACCGATACAGGAAAACAAATGGCCCGTGAGATACTCGGAACTCGATGGGATGAATGGTGGGCCAATGGTTACTCAGAATAAAAAACGGAGATATACCGGCTAACTTATGGCGCCTTCCCTTTTTCTTTTATATGTTGGTTCTCGCTCAACAGAGGCTCTGTCGGTTGATGACAAGAGTATCTCTTTGGAATATGTTTCATCACCTATGGAGGCTGCAGGGTTATCGCGGCGCCCTGACATTGTTGTCATGGATCCATTCAGTTCTGAGGCGTCAGCCGGTTCAAAAACAGCAACTGAGTGGATTAACGCATTTAACGAGAATTCTTTTCGATTCCAACCAGCTGTTTTTGTAGTTGTTCCTTCCGACAGTGAAACGGATATCTGTTTAAAATTGTTGGAGTTGGGGTATGACCAGACAATTGAATGGCCGTTGTCCGTCCGAGAAATTAGAATAAAAGCTGCAGGATACCTTAAACAAAATCATCTGGAACAATCTCTTTTTTCCAAAACTGCATCCCTGGAAAAATCCTTTGAATATCTTGACCGGTTTAAAAATGATTTAAGAGAAATAAAAGACGAACTGCTGGAAGACAGAAATAATCTTAATGCGGCATTAAAGCAAATTCAGCAGATGACATCAGAGCGAAAACGTCTGAAAGCAAACTTATCGGATGTCAAAGGACTCTTGGCATCTAACATGGAAGGGTTCGGTCGCATACTCCATACACTGATTAAGCAAAAAGTGGAGCAGAACCGCGGACATGGTGAACGGGTGGCCCGTATCGCCAGGTTTGTAGCAAAAGAGATGGGGCTTGGCGAAAAAAAGTTGGAGGATCTTACAAAAGCTGCTATGCTTCATGAAGTCGGCCTCCTTTTCCTTTCAGATGGTCTTCTGGAGGGCTTTCCCGGAGACGGGGCAAAAGAGGATGGTGCCAACGACGAACCTTCTGCATATGATAAAACATTAATGGTGCAATTCCCTGTAAAAGGGGCGGATTTGTTGAACCAGTGCCCGGGATTTGAGGGGCCTGCAAAGATCATCCGGTCGATGAATGAGAATTCTGACGGTACCGGCTATCCCGAGGGACTGAAGAAAAATCATATTCCTGTGGCTTCAAGGATACTTGCCGGTGCAGACGAACTTGAGTCTTTAAGGGAAAGAGCCGATATGACAGGAAGCACAGAACTGTTGGCAGGATTAGAGGAGTTTGCAGGAGGGCGGCTTGACCCGGTAATCGTTGGGTGGCTGGAAAAATATGTGGTGCTTCAAATGGATAGAGATACCGTCCGGGTTCGGGGTGTGGGCATCGAGCAATTAAAGCCTGGCATGGAACTGGGTGCGGCCTTGTTTACTACAACGGGCACAAAATTGTTTACGGCAGATACCGTTTTAACCCAGGAAGCAATAGATAAGATTATACAATACCACAGGGAGTACCCTGTGGATGAAACTGTTTATGTAAAGGCATAAAATATGGATATTTCTTCGGTAATCGGCGTTGTTTCCGGAATGGGGTTTGTATTGGGAACCATTTTGTTGGGCGGCAGCATCATGATGTTTGTCAATATCCCTTCCATTCTTATTGTTGTCGGCGGAACTATAGCAGCAGTCATGATTGCCTACCCATTATCCGAAGTTCTTGGCATGTTTAAGGTGGCTATCAAGGTTTTCATGTTTAAAATTGAAAAGCCTGAAGATATTATTGCCAATCTGGTTGAAATTTCTAACAAAGCCAGAAAAGGCGGTTT
>JAKSAU010000936.1 GCA_022361535.1 Desulfobacterales bacterium | reverse complement strand
TCCCTTTTAAGGCTGCAGCAAGATAGTCAGGATTGATATCCGAAGCCAGAAGATTAAGACATGGCCTTTTTAACCCAAAGGCCTTTGCCTTTTCCCATAAAATTTTTAATGAATAAGGTTCTTCCCCCCTGGCGCAGCCCGCAGACCAGGCATTAACTGTGTCTTGTCCGGTTTGAACGAAGAGGGGAAGCATATCTGCACTGATGGTTTCCCACACCATCCGGTCCCTGAAAAAGCGGCTGATGGACACTGTCAGTATCAGGCGGCATTCATGGTAGAGTTCAGGTCGATTTGAGATTTTGTTAAGATAGGCCTGAACCGTCGGACACTGAAGCTTTTGCATATGCCGGACCAGTCTTTTTTTAACGCCCTTTCTGACCTTTTTATATCCCTTGAAGGAAAGGTGAAAATATTCAAGTATGGATTTGAATTGCTTGTCATCCATGCCTCATCCCCAAATAAAAATATGCCACAGTTTTATAGATCAGAAATTTAAACCCAATAATACCATTGAACCGGCAAAAGATCTATTGAGACATGTTATTACAACAAGGCGAGCACCCCATTTAAAATTGAAGCCATCTCCTATTGGCACAGAGGCTCGTTTGTCCTAAGAAAAAGGCATCAGGCGAATTTTTTAAAAAAAATACGTCAGCCGTTTCTTAGGACAAACGAGCCGGTATATGGGTACTGTATGCTATGAACGGAGATGCTTCGAATACTACCTGGCCGGAGGTGCAGTTGAATCCCTTACAACCAAATGGATATCCATCATTTCCTGGATGGATTTTGAACTCTCTTCCCTGGTCTGCTCTAAAAGGATCTGGGTAGCCCGTTTGCCCATCTCATAGGCAGGTTGGTAAATGGTGGTGAGCCGCGGATAAACATATGAGGACAGGGGCATGTCATCAAATCCGATTACCGAAAGGTCTTCGGGTACGCTTAACCCCATTTCCCTGGCACCTTCCATGGCGCTTAAGGCCACAAGGTCGTTTGAACAGAATACCGCGGTCGGAGGAATGTCTGCAGACAATAACTGCTGAACACATTCTTTGACACTGCCAAGCCCAAACCCGGTTTGGCTGAGCATATTCGGATCATAAGGTATGTTGTTGTCTTTCAAACACTTTTTATACCCATGCCACCGGTGAAAACTTCGATCGGATATGCTGAAGCTGCCTGCCAGCATAGCGATACGGGTGTGGCCGAGTTCGACCAAATGTTCTGTTGCCTTATATCCGCCAAGGTAGTTATCCACACCTACGGCAGACATGGGGCCCTTTCGGACCGTGCTGTACAGCAGGACAAACGGAAACCCGTCATCTTGTAGGCGCTTGAGGATATCTCCCTGCATATTGGTGGTGGTAATGATCAGCCCTTCCACCTGCCGTTCCCGCAGGACCTCAACGAGCTTGGCTTCTTTTTCACTGTCATAGTAGGAGTTACCTAAAATGACATGAAATTTGTCACTGCCTGCAACATCCTGGACCCCGCGGGTAGACTCTGCAAATACAGGGTTGCTGATAGTAGGAATGATAAGGCCGATAGTATTGGAACGTTTGGTAACAAAGCCGCGAGCCAGGGCATTGTATTGGTACCTGCAGGTTTTCATGGCCCGGTAAACCCGCTCCCGGGTATCCTCTTTAACCTTATCCGGGAAATTGATTACCCTGGAAACGGTTGCGGTTGAAACTCCTGCAATTTTAGCTACGTCCAAAATCGTGCTCATATTCTTCCCTTTTAAGGCTCAGCGTTCTTTAGGGCTGAAATAAAGATTGGCAAAAGCAGCCACGGATGTGCCCACAATCAGCAGAAATGAAATGGCGTTTATTACTGGTGTACTTCCGTCCCGTACCTGGAGATAAAGGTTAATAGGAAGGGTGGCTTCCGACCCCACCAAAAACAAGGTGGTATTGAAATTTTCAAAAGACATGAGAAATGCTACAGCCCCTGCACTGATAATGGCTGGCCTTAAAAATTTCAAGGTAATGTGCCGGATGACTTCGATACGTGTGGCGCCTAAATTCAAGGCAGCCTCTTCCAACGTCCTGTCAAATTTCTTTAACCTGGCCGAAACCACAAGGGTGACCAGGGTCGCAATAAAAGAAAACTGTCCTAATACCACCAGCCAGAATCCTGGCCTGAACAGCGGAATATCCAACCCGGCATTGTTTTCAAAGAAAAGCCCCAGGGTATTGGAGAACAACAGGATGGAAATTCCTAAGATGACACCGGGAATAACCAAAGGAGAGAGCATGAGAAAATAAAGCAGCCCCTTGAACCTGAAATCCTCCTGCTCAAATAAAAAGGCAGCACAGGTTCCTACAATGGTGGATAGAATAGAGACAAAAAAGGCCACTTTTGCACTGACCCAGATGCTTTGCAGGTTCATTTCATCATGAAAAATGCCCACCCGCTCGGACATGCTGCCGAAAAACCATTCCAAAGTAAAACCGTTCCAGGGGAGGGCCGGAAACTGGGAATCGTTAAACGCCAAAACGCATGTCACGAGCAATGGGAGGAACAAAAAAGTAAAAAATGCCGTGATATATATCCTGAATCCCCAGGAATATGTTTTTGAATTGGGCAGTGTACGAATCATTTGACCACCTTACTCAATTTTTGTCCGGTCAGCTTAAGGCCCGCCCAGATCGCAGTTGAAGACAGTACCAGGAGCAAGAATCCAAATGCCGCTCCCTGGTTCCAGTTAAAACTTGCTATAAACTGGTTGTAGATCTGTTCTGTAAACCAAAGCGAATTTTTGCCACCCATGAGGTTCGGTGTCAGGTAATTGCCCAAGGTCAGCATAAAAACCACGATGGAACCGGATACGATACCGGGAACTGAATGGGGAATAATAATCCTTGACCAGATAGTCACCTGGTTCGCTCCAAGGTCATAGGCTGCTTCAATCAAGCTGTCGTCAAGGCTTTCCATAACAGAAATAACAGGTACGGCCATAAAAAGCATGGAGGTGTACACCAGACCCATCACCATGGTGACATCGTTGTAAAGCATTTCAATTGGTTTGTTCAACAAGCCCAGTTTTAAAAGGAAATGGTTGATCACACCGCTTTCGCGCAGCAGGATCATCCAGCCATAAACACGGACCAACTCGCTGACCCAGAAAGGGAGCAAAAGAAACAGCATGAAAAATCCCCGGAACCTGGGATTGACCACCTTAGTAATATAAAAAGAGACGGGCAGGGCGATCACCATGGTCAAAAAGGTAACCAGGACCGCATACATGGCAGTTCTTAAAAGGGTGCGCCAGTAAATGGGTTCCTGGAAGAACAACAGATAATTGGCCAGGCTCCAAACTGATTCACCAAATTCGTTTTCTACCCTGAAAGACATGAGCAGAAGATCGATATGAGGCAAAACAATGAGGAGAACCAGCCACAGGACAACCGGCAATAAAAAGCAGACCAGGGTCAGGGATATGTGATGTGATTTAGTCGGTTTCATCGGATTTAAAGCAGATCCCGCTGGTTTGGTCCCATCCGATTTCCACCTTGTCGTTGGGACGGATATGATCAAATTGCCGGTTCTGGGGAAGGGAGACCAGAAGTTCGGTATCTCCATCTGTGGGAGTAACCAGAAGGCGGCTGTTTGCACCGTCAAATAATATTGTTTTTACGTTTACTTCAAACCGGTTGAGTTCGGCAAGACCGGGATCAGGCTGAATAATCATGGCTTCGGGCCGGATAAACAGGTCCACTTTATCGCCAGTGCTGACACTGGAATTAAGGTTTGTACGGAATGTCCGACGGTCTTCGGTATTGATCAAAGCGGTTTTTCCGTCACAGGACTCCACTTTACCGGACCAGGCATTGTTGTCTCCCACAAACCTTGCAACAAAAGGGGTTTTGGGACTGCTATACAGATTTTGCGGGGTATCTACCTGGTCAAAACGTCCGTTGTTCATAACAGCAATGTGGTCAGACATGACCAGGGCTTCAGACTGGTCGTGGGTGATATAGATAAATGTGGTGCCCACTTGGTTCTGAAGTTTTTTCAACTCTACCTTCATCTGTTCCCGCAGTTTAAGGTCAAGGGCGCCCAAGGGTTCGTCCAAAAGCAGGACAACCGGTTCCAGTACCAGGCACCGTGCAATGGCAACCCGCTGCTTTTGTCCGCCGGAAAGCTGATCGATTTTTTTATCACCGAACCCGGCCAATCCTACCCGCTCAAGGATGCGGTCTACCTTTTTGCCAATTTCAGCTTTGCTTTCTTTGCGGCGCTCCAGGCCAAAGGCAATATTCCCGGCTACATTCATCATGGGAAACAGAGCCAGATGCTGAAATACCAGGTTCACGGGCCTGCTGTTGGGGGGCACATTCTGCATGTCCTTTCCCCGAATTTCAATGCTTCCTGATGTGGGCTCTGTGAATCCGGCGACCATACGCAAAAGGGTTGTTTTGCCGCATCCGGACGGCCCGAGGATGGAGAAAAAATTCCCTCTTGGCACATCAAAGGACACATTGTCCACGGCCACAAATTGGTTAAATAGCTTTGTTACATCCTTTACGGATAAATCTGTTTGCATAATTACTCATGTATCAGGCTGAAAAATAAAATACCAGAGGCCATACCTGAGTATGACCTTGTGGTTTTATTTTAGATTGAACTCAAACCAAAATATTTGGCAATACCCTAAACATTAATAATATGGCAGGCCCCTAATTAAGAGGTCCTGCCGTATTTGGTGTAAAGTTATTTGGCTGCTTTAACCTTATCTAAAATCATGCCTTCCACCTGTTCAAGGGCAGAAGGTACAGGCGGATACCATTTAATGTTGTCAATATCAGCCTGTGAAAAGCTGCGCTGGAAATTATCTTTTACTGCAGGCTCGCAAAGATCAAGAGACCCTTTGGAAGCAGTGGCATATTTTTCCATGTTAGTGAAAACTGCTGCATTGGCCGGATCCATCATGAAGTTGATCCACTTGTATGCAGCGTCTATATTTTTAGCCTTTGAGGGAATGGCGAAAGTATCAATCCATCCAAGAGCCCCGCTTTTCGGTGCTACAAAATCAATGTCAGGATTTTCTCCGTGGAGTTTCCAGCCGCCGTTATCCCATGCCATGGCCACATAAACTTCTCCAGAACGCATGGATTGAAGCAGTGCATCACCGTTTGCATAGTAATTTTTCACGATACCTTTTTTAGCAATCATTTTGTCGCCAATGCCTTCCATCAAAGCTTTGTAAGCTGCCGCGTCACTATAAAGAGCAAAGGGGTCATTGCCCAGGCCAAAGGCCAGGCCGATAAGGGTGGGACGTTTCAGGCGGTAGCTGATCCGGCCTGCATATTTATCATTGAGAAGATCACTGTAATCAGCTGCTTCCGGTGCGAACTTTTTGTTAATGATCAGTCCGGAAGTACCATATACATGGGGAACACCAAAACTTTTTCCGTTTACCATGGTGTTTTTCTTCACGGCATCAAGCATGGAAGGGATAATCAGGCCGGTATCCAGTTTGGAGTAGTCAATGGCCTGATAAAGTTTGTATTTCTTTTGTACAGAAACAATCCTGTCCTGGCTGGGCTGTACCAGGTCAAATCCACCGCCGCGGGTGGCGCGAAGTTTTGCGATCATTTCTTCATTGTTGGAATAGGTGGGCTTGACCTTAATTCCGGTCTTTTTCTCAAATTTTTCAACCAGTTCTTTGGGGGCATACCCTTTCCAGGTAAGCAGTTCAAGGGTTTGAGCAGATGCGGAGCCCATGAAAGCAAGCACCATCAGCGCGATTACCGGATAAAGCATTTTTTTCATTTTGATTTCTCCTTGTCAGGGGTTAGACATCATATTGTTGTTCACGTTCTATTAATTTTTTCAGCCGCTGGGGAAAGTCCGTAATGATACCTGCAGCCCCGGCTGCTAAAAACCGCTTCATTTCATCCTCATGGTTAACAGTCCACAAATTAACCAGGATGTTTTTCTTTTTAAGTGCTTTAATTTTACTATCTTCAATCAGGGTGTGACGGGCATTATAGACGTCAAATTCTTCATTGCCCCAATCTAAGGGTTTGTCTTTGGGGTCGCCAATCAGGGCCTGGATTTTAAATTTTGGTGCTTTGGCCTGGATTTGTTGAAGCCAGCCATGGTTGAATGAAGAGAAAATAACCTGTTCCGGCCCCATGCCAAGGGCTGTGACCATTGCCAGGGTACGCTCGGCAAGAGGAAATTCCACCATGGGTGCGGGTAAATCTTTGAGTTCAAGGTTGACACAAAATCCTGCATCCCGGGTCAATATCAGGATCTCTTCCAACGAGGGTATTTTCTGGAACCTGCAGGCATGAATATCCTGTTGGGTTAATCTGCCTTGTCCGATCTGTTCAAAGGGATCGGTTTCCACGAACCATGAACCTGCATCCAGTTTTTGAATTTCTTCATAGGTAAACGTGGTGAATGCGTCAGTGTATCTGTCCGGAAAACAATCTTTGACATTGGTTGTCCGCTCCAGTGTTGGGTCATGAAAAAGGATCAATCGTTCATCCGAAGTGACACCCACATCCACTTCCCATAGATCCGCTCCTATCTCTATGGCCTTTTGGCCTGCCATAAGAGTATTCTCCGGAGCAATGCTTCTGGCTCCTCTATGGGCTATGTTCAGGACCATCTATTTTAATTCCTTTTTCAATACACATGTTATTGCAATTTTTTCTGCACCGGCTATATGTATTTTTCTGGAGAATCGTTTTTACTTGTGTAAAACATGTAAATGTTTACATTGCTGATGTGTAGCCCAGGTGGCATGTCTTTGTCAAGGGGTTTATTAATTGCTAATTTTATGCTAATAATTTGATTTATCAAGATGTTGTATTTTCTTAACTTTAAATATGACCCATCTTCTTTCTTAAGAATTATCTTGACTAAAAAGTCTTTTGATTTTATTTGATGTAAACATTTACATAAACCAAAGAGGGCGAGCAAATGTACGAAACCAGCCAGCTGAATCACCTGACCGGAAAGGTTGTCCGGATTGAAAACTCAGGGATGGCTGTTGATCTTATACAAACATCAGAAGGGATGCTGCGCATTGGTGCGATGCCGGATATTTCCAAGCTGACAACATATTATGAGCTTGACGATACACTGGTAGTCGTACCCGAATGGCAGGTGTCGCAGGCAGGTGATAACTATACTGGTGAAGAGTTTGTCTTTTGGCATGCGCAGGTTTTTGGTCATCAGGGACGACGGTATATCGGTCAGCCGGATCGTGTGAATTGCTTAAAAGATCGACTTGAAGCCGTGTTTCCTTATTTTTTCGATGAGGAGCGTATCAATATCGTCCGGAAAACTTGGCTTGACCAATGGTTTATCAGCCAACCTGTTCAAGGGCAATACAAATGCCGTGACTTAGAGGTTGACTTATCTGAAGATAATATTGTTATCAATGATGGGGGACAAACCATATATAACCGTATAGAACTTGCCCCTTTAAAGGCTCCGGATGATATGGTTGAAGACCGCCTTGCAAAGGTTGCTTCTGACCAGTTTGTCCGTGATGGCTTGGAGATTAAAATCATAGGCAGCGGCAACGGGTTTTCCGGGAGGAGTGCGAGTGTCTTGGCACGTCACGGCAAACGGGTGATATGGATTGATCCTTGTGCATTTCCTGCTCACAGCTTAGGGGATGCCGGCGTGCATTGGGATGATATTACGGATATACTTATCACCCACAATCACGAAGACCATATGTCGGGATTCTCAGCCTGTCTGGAACGGTGCCGGCTTAAAAATCAAAAACTGCATTTGATCACAGGGGAAAATATTTTCAGGATCTTGAAGCAGCAGTTCCAAGCTCTTTTCCCTCAAATAGAACAGCTGGTAGCTTTTACCGAAATCAATCCGGGTACCCCGCTGACGTTTGACGGTATTACCATTGATTCGCGGTGGAATCATCATTTCTTACCTTACGGCACCCTTGGAATAAAAATTTCAGGTGGCGGCAGGCGGTGCGGCATATCTGGGGATACCAAATTCAGCACCCGAATCAACGAGGTTGTCGGAAGACCTGAACTTGAACCTTCCTGGTTTGCAGATTGTGACCTGGTACTTCATGAAGTCGATTTCGTCTCCCCGGACGGTGTCCATTCTTATTGGGAAGAGGTGGCCAAAATTCAGGACGCCATTGCCGGTAAATTATACGCTTATCATTCGCCGGAAGTTAACTCGCCGCCCATTGACTTGGTACGAGAAGGACAAACCTTTAGGCTATGATTCAGTGAAAGGAAATTCATTATGTTTTTCAAATTTCTGTTCAAAAAAGAAGATCGGCTGGAAAACCTGATCTATGATTATCTCAAAGCACTGGAACAAGCCGAAGAATATTTTCTAAAAGCATTTGATACCTGTCTTGACTCCATTCACTGTGAGGCGTTTGATTTTTTGATCAGCCAGGTGCATAAGGCGGAATCCAAGGCAGATGATATCAGGGAAGAGATAAAGTCCATCATGTATGGCAAGGCCTTGATCCCGGATTCCAGGGGGGATGTGATGGGGCTGCTTGAAGCGCTGGATCGTATCCCACATCTATTTGAGCGGGTTCTGTTTATGATTCAAACACAGAAAATGCAGATCCCGGGATTTCTCATTCCGGATCTAAAGGATTTGGTTCGAATAAGTCTGGAAAGCTGTGACCTTGTGGGGGATCAGGTAGAGGCACTGTTCAAGAAGAAAAAGGGGATACGGGATCTGCTGAAAACTATTGATGTTAATGAAAGTCATTGCGACCACATTGAAAGGCGGATCATAACTAAGTTGTTTGAGTCTGATATTGAGCCCTTTGATAAACTTCAGCTCAAGGAACTGGTGGTTCAGATCGGTAATATTTCCGATGAGGCGGACCGTGTTTCCAAACGGATCAATATTATCAGTATGAAGCGGCGGGTGTAACCATGTTGTCGTTATTGGGCGGGGTATTTTTGGGATGGTCCCTGGGTGCCAATGATGCATCCAATGTGTTTGGTACGGCAGTGTCTTCCCGAATGCTCAGATTCTGGACAGCCGCTGTTCTGGCGTCTGTCTTTGTCGTGGCCGGGGCGGTCTTGTCAGGCCAGGCAGGTATTGAAACCCTCAAAGGATTGACAGCTTTTAAGTTGGAGCAGGCGGTTATTTCGTCTGTAGCCGCTGCCTTGACAGTTACCATCATGACCATGGCGGGATTGCCGGTTTCCACTTCCCAGGCCGTAGTTGGGGGGATCCTTGGCATCGGTGTGTTGAACAGCCAGTTGAATTTCGCCGGGTTGGGAAAAGTCGTGGCCTGCTGGATCGGGACACCTGTAGGCGGAGCTGTCATTTCTATTCTTCTTTACCACTTGATGGCAGTCTTGTATAACCGATTGAATCTGAATCTCATCAGATCCGATATTTTGCTTCGTCTTTGTCTGGTAGTGTCGGGCTCCTATGGGGCTTATGTCCTGGGTGCCAACAATGTCGCCAATGTTACCGCTGTTTTTGTCGGTGCCGGACTTTTAAGCGTCTTTTCAGCTGCATTGATCGGTGGGTTGAGTATCGCTGCCGGTATTCTCACTTACAGCAGGCCGGTTATGGAAACCGTTGGCAAAAAACTGGTCCGGCTTGATCCGTTTTCAGCACTGGTAGTAGTGACAGCTATGGGGATTACCGTGCACATTTACACCTTGGTGGGGGTGCCTGTTTCAAGCTCTCAAGCCGTAGTTGGCGGTGTGCTGGGTATCGGTATTGTAAAAGGGGTAAATACAGTAAGCAAAAAAACATTGCTCAACATTCTTCTGGCCTGGTGCCTGACACCGGTTGTGGCATGCATACTTACCCTGACCATTTATTTTATCGCGCACCTGGAATATATACCCGGGTAGATTTATCCTTTCCCGTTAGCATTCCTTTGTTTCTCTTTAAGACTGTTTTGCTAAGCAGGTTCCTCTTTTATAGTTTTTCTTAAGTTTTTTGCGGATTTAAAGATAGCGCCCGGATCTTTTGCGGCAATGGCGCCTGCCATATCTACAAGACCTGCAGTAACACGAATCATATGACCGATTTTTTTAAGGGTTTTTATCTTTTCTTTTGTGGTCTTTATGACGCCTAACAACTCTTTGCCGGGTTCTTCCATTTCTTCTATAGACAGGTCCACAGCCATCGTTGTTGCAAAAGAAGACATTCTCATCAGCGTTTTAAAAGATTCGTTCAGGTATTCGTATTCTTCTCTGGCGATGTTTTTGTAGTTGGCATCAAGATAGTCATCAATGACAGAGGCTGCATCCATGAATTCGTCTGCAATCATACGCGCCTGATCTGGTGTTATTTTCATTTTTCCTCCTGGGGGTCTTATGATTCAATCAGTATTTTAATTTCGGACCGTATGTCCTTGACAAGGGAGAACAGATCCTTGGTCAGTTCTATAGCGTCTAGGTCGTCCCTGCTTTCATATAGTTTGGCATGTCCTTTTGATACTTTTGAAAGAATGACGACATAGGCATCTACCGCTTTTACACGCTTTGCATTTTGCGCCATGCGGTATTCCTTCCATTCTTGTATGGCCATTTGGGCGGCAGGCGATGGTTGGCCCTGTTGTACCAGCGCATCGTAAAACCGGTCCATCATCTTTTTCTCAAACTTCAGGTCCCTTCGAAAGTCCTTGTCGATGATTGATTTAAGCTCCCCGTTTAATATGGTTTGCAGGTGAGGATCTGCTGATTCAACAATTAGGGAAATTTCTTTTGCCTGATATGCTTTTGCTGAAGCTTCCAAGATCGTTTTGACCAGGGACCCTGCAGCCCCAAGAGTGTCATTTGAAATGCCGGAGTCTAACTCTTTTATTGATTTGGTCAGCGTATCAACATCTTTATCATAATTTATGGTGCTGTCGGACGATAAAACAGATAGGGCTGCCATGTAATCCGTAATGATACCCAGTATCTCATTCAACGCTTTTACCTGTTTTTTACGTATGTCAATTTGTCCGGCATACAAT
>JAKSAU010000236.1 GCA_022361535.1 Desulfobacterales bacterium | reverse complement strand
CTTGATGAAGGCGTCCTTGATAAAATTCTAAAATTTAAAGGGTTAGTACCTGGCCGCCGCTGCCTGGTCATGGGGCAGGCCGAAGGGGAAAAAGGGTTTGCCGTAAATGTGGCAAAGATGATCAAAAAAACAGCCAAATGGCACAAGGGTATGTATCTGACCGGATATCCCATGAAAAAATGGTATCATGGCAGGTTTTCAGATCCTTATATGCGCGATGCCTTAAACGATTACGGGGTGCTTATCGACACCCTGGAATGCTCAACCACCTGGGAAAATCTGCACCGGCTGCACAAAGATGTCCGTAAAGTGGTCAAGTCAAGGCCCAGTAGCATTTGTATGACCCATGCATCCCATTTTTATGCCCAGGGTACCAATCTCTATTTTATCTTTATTACACCGATGTCGGATATTGAAGATTTCAGGACCTACCAGCAGTCCATCATTGATGCCATTGAACGGTCCGGGGGCTCTTTGAGCCATCACCATGGCGTTGGGCGGATGATGGCGCCTTGGATGGAGCGTCATTTGGGAGTAGAACAGATGGGTATTTTAAAGGCTCTCAAGGCTCATCTTGATCCTAATGGTATTATGAATCCCGGTGGACTTGGGCTTTAAATAAAGGTCATGGTCTGCTTGGGATCTAAGGTTGGAATAATGGTATAGGCAGACACCGGCTCGTTTATCCTAAGAAACGGCTGCCGAATTTTTTGCAAAAATACGCCTGATGCCTTTTTCTTAGGACAAACGAGCCTGATGGCCAAATATAAAGGTGTTTGTCACTGAAATCAGGAGGCTTAGGTCGTTGGATATATCCGGGGGCCTGTTATCTGTGTGTTAAAAGAAGCCTGAAAACGGATTGGCCAGTTTTTTTTCAATACGGTTTTGATCCGCTAGCTTGCCCATATTTTGGGTGAGGATATCAAGGCAGTTATCAATGGATTCCCCGGTTGCCAGGATATCTTTTTCAATCTGGATCATGTCAAAGAATGCCTGGACGACCATAGGGTCAAACCGGGAGCCCACACCCTGCTTTAGATCTGTCAGTGCCGCAGCCAAACTCTTTTTAGGGATGCCGGGCCTGCCTGTAATCATAGTTTCAAAGGCGTCGCATACTGTTATGATACGCGCCCCAATAGGAATCTGGTCCCCTTTTATTCCGTCAGGGTATCCTTTGCCGTTGTATAATTCGTGGTGCGACCGGACAAGGGGGGCAATGTCGCCCAAAAATGAAAGTGGACTTAAGATATCTGCACCAAGTTCCGGATGCCGGCGAATCATTTCCATCTCTTTGGATGTCAGTTTCCCCAGACGGTCAAGGATGTGATCCCGGGTTCCGATTTTGCCGATATCATGGAGAATGGCAGCATGGTAGACCTGGTTTGCAGTGTCATCATTTAGTTTCAATTGAAGTGCTGTTGCTTTTGCCAGGCGCGCTACGGTCAGTGAATGGCCGTGGGTGGCAGGATCTTTGGCTTCAATAGCCAGGGTCAGCCCCTGGATGATTTGACCATAGAGATCAAGCATTTCACGGTCATATCCAATTGCCTTTTCAAGGGCAATAGCGCCCTGTTCCGAAAGGGCAGAAAGCAGTTCAAGCTCGTCTTCTTCTACAGTTCTGTTTCCTGTAAAGTATACGGCAAGAAGACCTTTATAAGGGCCTGTGATATCTACATAGAGGCCTGCGATGGCGTTTATCAGGTGTTTTCCCAGCCGTTCAAGATCCGGTATACGCTTATCGTTTCTTGCATCAGTGATGTGAATAAGGTCTTTAACTGACGGATCAAACAAGGTTACCAGGGTTGGGTAATCAACCAGGGAGAGGCTTCGATAGTCAAACCCATGACTGATCTTGGTCTGGATCTGCTCCCGGGTTGTGTTGAGAATCCAGAAGATAGCACCTTTTGCACCTAAGATTTGGGTAATGTTGGACACGATACAAGCCAGGATATCCGTCGTCTTGGTGTTGGCGTGGATCTGCTTGCTGATGTCGGTAAATAGCCTGAAGTATGTTTTAAATCTATCCGCTTCAGGCTGGCCGCCCAGGTGTTTTGAGGTAATAAACGGTTTATTCGTGTCCATGGTCTATGGTCCTGTCCTTTGCAAAGAAAGGCATTAATTAAAAAAGTTCATCCATGCCTGATTATATGTATCTGCCATTTTTTTCTGAAACCGGGCAACACTATCAAGCGTTTTATTCAAATTTTTCTTTAAATCCGTTTCAAGAGTCGCCAGGTCTATACAATTGGAAGGCAAGTGTTTGGCACTCCCGTCAAGGTGCGTGGTCAGTTTAAGCCGCGTCAGGAAAATAAAAGCTTGGGTAAAGTCTTGGAATTCTTCCTTGGTAAGCACGGTTTCGTCCTTTAATCGTTTCAACCGTTCGAGGGTCGATGGAATACGAATCCCATGGTTCACGGCAAAGAGCCTTGCCCCGTTCACTATGTGGGCAATCGCCTGGGTTTTAAGATTGAAACATTTGGCGCATCCGTTTTTACGCACGGTTCGAATACGGTTGAAACGGGTTTTGGGCGGGGCAAACAATTGGTCGTCCCGCACAAGAAAATGGCTTGCAGATTCATGCTTTTCAAAGTTGGTAAACACCCGGGTCTGTAACGTCGCTGCCAGGCGGTTATCGCCGAAAACCGGTTTAAAGTCCAAAAGAATTGTCAGCTTACGAACCGCCTCAGATGATGTGGAGCCCACCCAGTCATCCAGAGCAACAAGCCATTGCCCCAAAGAACGGCACCATTCGGGATTCGTGGCCATGACATCCCCTTTGCACAGAGTAAACCCGAACCTGTCCAGATCGCAGGTAACCTCTTTTGCCAGTGCCTGAAAATATTCTTTGGCTTGTTCTTCCATACCACCTATAGGGTCTGCATAGATTAGCGCATTGTCCTGGTCTGTTCGGATAACTTGTTCTCCACGGGCATCGGAACCCATGGAAATCCAACAGAAAGGCAAGGGGGGAACCATGTTATTGTTGGTTTCTAAACGGGTGATGCTGTTTTGAATTATCTTGGAGGTAATCGCGTTGTTAAACCGGGATATTTTTTCAAAAAGTCCGGGAAGGGAAATAGTTTGGTCTGTTTCATCCTTGAACATCAGGTAGCCAAGGGTCCATTTGTCCATACGGCCTGCAATGTTTACATTGAAGATATCCTGATGTTCAATATCCGATAGCAGGTGATCATATTGCTCATCCAAACCGGCGGAAGTATAACAGGAATTTTTTTCACCTAAATCCAAAGCTTGCGTATCTTTTGCAATAGCCGTTTTTAACGGTATCACTCCTCCTTAGAATTATGGAAAAGATGTGATGCTGATACTAGCATGTTCCAAATAGGAGTACAAGAAAAGATAAGCCGTTTCAACGAGGACGAGCCCCCCATTTTTTTCAAATCTTAAAAAAGGGTATCGGGGCAACTTAAAAAACAGGTATTACCCAAAAAGAGAAGGCATGGCATTAACCTTGTCTTTTATTGATAAAATCTGATTTCATTAATAAAAGCAGATGCCCTTCCTTTTTTCCCGGCTTTTTTTGTATCAAGTGCCAGGGCAATACCAGATATGGCAGGGTCATCATCGTTCTCTTTGTCAAAAAAAGATCTGTATGCTTTTAATAAATTGAATCGGCTTGTGACCATCTCTCCGGAGGGGGGACGGTCAGTACAGACATATCTGCCCCCCTTTTTAAAATAAGAACCGGAATAAGGATGATTAATACGGTCATCGCCATGACAGAGAAACAGCCCTATGAAGTAGGGTGAGTCCGGAATGAATATTGATCCGCTTGGCAGTCGTTCATCTCCCATAAAGACCATCAGCATTAATGCTTCGTTACGAATTCCCTGTTCATAAGAGGCACCGTCAGGGTATTTATTGATCCCCCAGTCAATTTCAATATATGAAAATTCAGGTATATTGACCGTCTCGTTTGACATGATGCCAAGCGCTTTTCGTTTGGCTTCTATTACAAGGCCGTTATCGCTTACCTCCAGGTCAATCAGGTTACGCCGCTGTGCATCCAATTTAAACTGGAACCCTTTTCCCAACAACCAGTCCTCTTCTGACCCGGATTCATAATCACTGAAACGTATGACATGAACCAGCTTTGCTGAATCAGCCATTACTGATGTCGAAAATACCAATAAAAGAATAAATAATATGATCTTTTTCATGTTGCACCTTCTTTTGATCGTAATAAAATACGTACCAATTAATTATTTTGACATCATTTACGAAAAAACAATTTCAGATTAATAAGAATAAGGCCTTCAAAGATACGGTTCGCCCAAGGGCGATATCATACTTTTATGATTCATCCTTCATGTGAATACAAATCTATGGGAGTTCTAATCTACTTCATATGGGATGTTGCTGTGCGATACTCAAGATGTCAATTCCGTAACGTTGCGGAGCGCCCACAAGGGCAGAGCCTTAGGGCTGGGCTCTATTTCTAGTGAGTGGATGCCCTGCAAGGGAATGCAGATGGTTCGTTTTTCAAGATCAAGAATCAACAATCCTGTCTTAACCATTTCTGTAAACAATCCTGCTACATTATGGCTTTCTGTTGCACGTTTGAACTCATAAGTTTTGATGTCACCGTTTTTGTAATTAATGGTCAGTTTTGCTTTGTCAGTTTCGCTCATTGTAACTTCCTTTCTATTGTTTAGAGTCACATGTTTTAATCAGCTCTTGTGTTGCCTCTCCGGCTATCTGTTGGCTGAAGGTATTAAGAAGGGTGTTTACAGCAGACACGTACGCCAGGACTCCTTCTCCGCTGATATCTTCTTCAAGTTTTGTTCTGCGGCTTATTACCTGGAGTCCGCTTTGGCTTTCTATAAGCTGCCATGCCACGGTCAGAGTTACAGGTCCTTTAAGGTTTCCACCCAGTTCCCGGACATCCATGTAAAGCTGAAAAGTAGGTTCAAAGTGGCGTTCCCAGGGATATGCAGACACATTGGATGAATGGAGTAGGTTTGAAAAATTCTCAACCATCAGCTCTGTAATCTGGGTATCAAGGCCGTCTCCCCACCGATGAAACTCATGGATGGTCAGTTGGTTTTCGTCATGCCGGGATACAATCTGGGGCCTGTTTAGAAACTCAGGGATTTTGATGGGGCCAACACCCAGTTTGCAGATGGAGAAGCTTGATGGCTGTCCTTCTATCCCGTCAATGGGACTGAGTACATAGTAAACCGACTGTTGGGAAGTCCCGCCGATACACCCTGACATAAGGAGCAGGATAAAAAAGCTGAAGATATATAGAAAATATGGTTTTAGGCGCATAACTACTCCTTTCCTTTCCCCTGGATAAGGGATTCCGGGTGACGTTCAAGCTGGTCTGCAAGCCGTGAAATATGCCTGGCAGCCCGGGAGAATTCAGCCAATGTCCGTTTTAGTTCAATAATAACGTCTGAATCCTTTGCCGTAAGGGTCTGGACTCCTTCCATGGTGGAAACAGCCTCACCGGAGATCCGGGTCACAGCTTCAGGTAAATCCTGCTCAAGTTTTCCTGACAAACGATTGATTTGTTCAAGGGCCTGCTCAAGGGAAACAACAGAACGTTTTATTTCAGCCGAGCTTAAGATATCCGTGATGCCGTCTCCTGCCCGGGTAAGGCTTTTACCTGTCTGTTCAAAGCTTTCTACAGCATCCAGTACCGCATCACTGATTTCTTCCATGGGAATTTGGGCTAACCGGTCCAGAAGTGCACTTAAGTCATCTGTAACCCCCGCTAATACCGCAGGTATAGTGGGTATTTCTACCAAATCACCATATTTTTTTAGAGATGCGGTTCCAGGTTCACCCAACATGTCTATTGTCACGTACTTGCGCCCGGTCAGCAGGTTGCCGGTTTTCAACTGTGCGCGCAACCCCATTTCTACCAGGCGTTGAAGAGAGTTTTTCGGCACATATATATCTCCGGCCAGTGCCCGTACCTGTTCCGGTGCTACTTCGATCTTCACCGGTATTTTCATCTCGTCATCATTCCAGCCCATTTCAAGACCAATATCTACAACCCTGCCAAGCTGAAACCCCCGAAATTCCACCGAGGAACCGATATCCAATCCCCTTACAGAGTCTTGGAACCTGAGCAGATAATACTCTTTTTGCACATAACGCCTGGCTGCCGCATCCTCAAGTGAATCATAAAGAGGGAAAGTGGCCCCGTCTTTTGCCGGATCTCCTTTGCCGGCCCAGACTGGGTTGGCAAAGGAAAGTCCTCCGATCATCATTGAGGCAAAAGACTGGGTATCAATCCTGATCCCTTTGTCATCCATTACCATATCCAAACCGCTGGCAAACCAGAATCGGGTAGACTCCCTGACATTATTGTCATAGGGTGCTTCAATAAATATCTTTATTTCAAGATCTCCTGAATCATCGGTAAACCGGTATCCAGCTACCTGTCCCACCTGAACCCCTTTAAAATGTACAGGCGATCCGTGTGCTACGGACCCTAACCGGTCTGCTTTCAAAAGAAAATGACGACCCGGGGTGTCCGAGGTAACTACCGGTGGGATTTCAAGTCCTATAAAATCTGTTTGCTTCTTGCCTTCCAGCCTTGGGTCAATGGCAATATATCCCCCTGAAAACAGGGTGCTCAGACCGGTTGCCATACCGCCGGTAAACCTGGCCCTTACCACCCAAAACCGGGTGTTTTCAGTTAGATAATCTTCAGACTCCTTAATCAGCTCAGCCGTGATAATTACCCCCTTGAGATCCGGGCTGACCGCTATTTTTTCAACCCTGCCGACGACCACATCTTTATGCTTGATCTGGGTTTTACCTGCTTCCAGCCCTTCTGCAGATCTGAAAGTGATGGTGATGGTCTGTCCCTTTTGGGTTACAGCTTTATAAACAAGACCTGCAGCGATTACCATTGCCACTAAAGGAACAACCCATATAAGTGACATTCCCTTGTTTTTTTTCACGACTGCCAGGGGCACGTCCGAGTCGCCTGAGGTTTTCAACCTGTCTGACATCTTTTATCTTTCCTCCATTTTGTCCCAAATAAGTCTGGGATCGAAGCTTTCTGCTGCAAACATGGTAATAACAACGACAGCACTAAAATATATTGCCCCCTGGCCTGCGGTAATATTGGCCATAGGGCCCAGTTGAACCAAAGAAACCAGGATGGTAACTACATAGACATCTACCATGGACCAGCGGCCTACGGCTTCAGTGATCCGATACAGCCGGACCCGTTCTTCAGGCTGCCACTTGGATTTTCTGCGAACGGAAATCAACAAAAAAACCAGTACAATCAGTTTCATCAAAGGGATCACTACACTTGCTACAAAAATGATCAGGGCAATATGCCATGACCCGGACAATAAAAAATAGATCACCCCGCTCATGATTGTATCTGCCTGGACGTTTCCTAAGGCAGCCGTATACGTAACCGGGAAAATATTTGCCGGAAAGTAAAAGATTGCCGCTGCAATTACCAAAGCCCAAGTCCGGTTTATGCTGTTTGCTTTTCTATAATGAACCGGGCCACCGCATCTGGGGCAATTGTAATGGCTGTTTGTCAAGGGTACCTGGCAGATAAGGCGGCAGGAGTGGCATCCTGTTACTTTGGCGGGGCCGGAGTAATTGTCTTTCCCTTCATCCGGGACCCGAAGCCGCTGCCAGATATCGTTAGGGTTCATACCTGAAAATGTTGCGGCAAGAATAAAAATCAAAACCAGAAAAGCCACCGAGGCAAGGCCTGGAATAATAGTGGCCATCTTGGCCAGTTTGATCATGGAGACAAGAATTCCCAAAAGGTATACTTCCATCATCCCCCACGGTTTTAAATGCTGAAGCATTCTAAGCACCCATGCGGCTTTCCAGGCCATTTTCCCGAATTTGATAGGCAGGTAGATATAAACAAGCCCTAATATCTGGAGCAAAGGAAATACCAATGCCGTCATCAAAACTAATGTTGCAAGCCCTGGCATGCCCTGGTTGTAAAGCCCTATAATCCCCGTGAGCATTGTGGTTTCCTGTATAAACCCCTCAATGCGCATGGCAAGAAAAGGATAGGTGTTGGCTATGATAAAAAACACCAGACCTGTGAGTGCCAATGCCAAGGTCCGGTCCGTAGTATCCGGCCTAAAGGTCAGGATCGGAGAATGGCAGCGGGGACAGCTGACCTGGACACCTTCCTGTAGCCCGGGGATTTTTACTACAAGCCCGCAATGATCGCAGACCATATGGTTTTGAAAATCACGGTGACCCATCGGTTTGATTCCAAAAGGTTATTTTATTGGTTCCGGATAAATCTTTAGTCTTGACTGGGGTTGGATATCAAAAACAAGCGCTGTATTAACGCTGTCTATATTTTTTAATATCTCTTTTATATTCTTCATTTGGCAAATATGAGCCCCTTCTTTTTTCCAGCAGACCATTAATTTTCGAGGCAGTTTTGGTGGGTTAGAGGGTCTGCCTATTACTTGGGTTACCCCTTGTGGTAAAGGTGACATCGCACCCACGGGTTTCGATTTGTCATGATCTTCTCCGCCAGTGATCCTGATACTGTCAATATAGCTGTCCGATGAATTGCGGATATAAATAGCTGAGGGTTCTGTCTGCTTCCCCTTTATTGCTGTGGTGCACGAAATAGGAAGACACAGGATCAGACAGGATGCCGTAACCCATAATATAGATTTAAACAGGCTCAAATTTGTATATCCTTTAAAGGTGCGTTCCGAGGGAAACAGTTTCCCCCGGAACGATTTATCGATTCTTTATTTACCGTGTGCACGGTCGAATTTCTTTTTTGCCTTCTGAACCCAGTAGTCCAGGGTGGGATAGGCTTCCTGGGCGGTCATCTTCTCAGCGGTTTGAATGCTGGTTTCGTGGGCGTGCCGCTGCACAACCATGGCAAGGACTTCACCGGTCAAGCTGTCCTGTGCAATACCTTCCATGTTAAATACGGCCAGTTTGTTACGGATACCGGCAACTTCGGATGCTGTGGTCAGCACCAGGGCCACAGGAATATATTGGTATGCTTTCAAATCTTTTTTGGTCAACTGAACCGCAGTGAGAGCTGTGCGAATACGAACTACGCCTTTTCCAGGTTTATCAACCACTTCATAGTCTTTGCTGAACTCTTTGATCAAAGCCTCTTTAAAATATGATGTAAAATCATTAATGACTTCAGGATCAATTTTTTCACGGTCATCCGCAATATTGGGGTCAACATGGATGGCTACATCATCAAACATCATTTTATCATAATTCTTGATGACATTATCGGGAGCGAGCCAGATCATTGCCCCTTCATATTCAGGATCCGGCTGGAGTTTTGAATAGTCGTGGTCTAACCACCCGGAATACTTTGGACCTGTCGTCATACAACCGGTAGTCATAAATGCCAGGATGAGGCAGGCGATTAAAGCATACAAAATTTTGCTTAAACCATTTGCTTTTTCCATTCCTTTTCTCCTTTAAAATTACATTTGAATTAAACCATCAATAATCAACAGAACTGACTTCAAAACCATAGTCAACTCTAAGGTGACTTGGTTTTTTATATACTCAATTTAACGCTGATTTCGCGGTTTCAATACACATCAGGCTGTGTCCTCTATATCTTCAGGGGGTATGCCTAAATGTTACTTGATCGATCAGTATGATTGGCTTTACCGGAACATAGTTTTCAGTCAAATATTCTGCCCTCAGGTCCGGCACGTGCCAGGGCATAACTCTTTTCGTTTTCTTTAAGCTATATGCTTGTTTGATTCAATTTGGCTGTTGTATTGCTGGGATCTGTTGTGCTTTTATTTTGGGTTTTGTAATATACTTTCTAATTATACGCACTTTATAATAGATCAGATCCCTTCCGTCACCTATAACGTTTAACATGGTTCGAATATGAAGTCGAGACCATAGATATTATTAAGATGAACCATTTTAGAGATCCTTAAACGCACTTTAAAAAAACAGTTGTCAATAGCAAGGTTTTTACGTTTAATATAGAGTTTGAATTTGTCTTTTTAGTTTGATCCAAGTTCTTCCATTTTGGGACCGAACATTCGATTCGCAAGATACCTGTAAATTAGTGATGCGACAACTAAACCCGTTAAAAACACGCCTATCAATGCGACCCCTAAAAGAAAACCGAAATATACCCATTTTTCACCTTTTTGTTCAAACGTTTCAACAGCGGATAATATCTCGGGGAGCATCTTTTTAAAGCCGATGCTGTCCAGCGTTTTTACAAGGTCATGGATTTGTAAGATCAGATTCGTTGTTTCTGCAATGGTGTTTTTGTAATCAATAATATTAAATGGTTCTGAAGGGGAACTGCTCTTTTCACTATCAGATCCCAGGTTTAATTCTTTGATCATCGAATCCGTCGTGACCATGAGTTTGTTTCCTTCGGTAAGGGTAAGTCTTAATTCAGATAAAACCCCTGTGATACGCTCTTCTTCATTTATAAGATCCTGGGTGATCCGTTTTCTTTCAGCAGAGATTTCCTTTGTAAGCTGGTTTATTGCTTCCTGTCTTTCCAGTGATAGTCTTTTGGCTGTTTCGTCGATCATGACCAGGGTTTTTTTCGAGGTTTCATCAATCGTCATCATTGACAGTTCAGTGATATTCTCCATCGCTTGTTTGATGGTTATATCCCGTTCCATTGAGATTCGATCCGGAAGGGTTTCTGCGACAATTGCAAGTCTTTCCGAAACTTGTGAAACCCGGTTGATATCGTCTAAAATTTTTTCCATGTCGGGATGCTGTGCCAATTGCGAGAACCATACCCCCCCAAACGAACCGGTTAACA
Source organism: Desulfobacterales bacterium (assembly GCA_022361535.1). The sequence continues at coordinate 9,406 of JAKSAU010000236.1, read as the reverse complement.
TGGGCATACGTGTCGCAAGATACATACCGCGTTCTGCTAAAAGGCGGGTCTCTTCCACCTGCTCAACAGCTTGTTCAACTGACTTAAATAATCCGCTTGCATCTTGTTCGTCCATATCAGAGATGCCCCTGAAAGATGAGAAATTATTGAACCGTACAGTTGGGAAAAATTCGACTTCAGGGTTCTTTTTTCGCCAGTTTTCTATGAGTGTATGAAAATATTGCTTTTTTTCCGGTGTGAGCAGGGGTGTAAGTATTTGCCAAATATCCGTTTCAGCTTTCCGAAATCCTTCTATGACAGGTTCAATTTTTGGCCCGATTTTTTCTTGTATGTTTTCCTCAAAAACCATCCGGCCCAGTGTAACCATTGTTGTCATATCTAAAAGAGCGCCTGCAGGATTTGATTCAGAGGCAATGGTATAAGCTGAAGACATTGAATAAGCAGCGTAAAAAAAAGCATATTTATAGTTGTCAGGAGATGGTTCCTGTTCTCGATAGACCGTAAAAGCCCCTTGAATAATTGAGACATACCGATCTGCAAATGCCATTACCTGGGACTGGAGTTGTGCAGCATTGATTTTCACAGGTTCAGGTTTCTCCGGTTTCTTTTTAAAGAGGGAAAAGGCCTGAACAGTGCTGCAAAATAACATAGAAAATACGATCAGGGTAAATAACATCAGGCGAATTTGATTTTTCTTCAACATAACAAACTCCTTATATACCATTCAAAAAAACTGCTTTGAGAGTTGTTCGCTATTTTGCACTTTACAGGTTAGCTACACCTGGCGTTGCAAATGGTAAGGTAAACAGCGGCATATGTAGTTTACCCAATATCTTACGGCAGGCAGAGCATTCACTAAGTCAGATAACCATCAGGCCATCTAAGGTGTCCTGAGCTAATATGTTTCTTTGTTTTGAAATCAGATAATCGGCTTATAAGAAATAAAACTTACTTTTGGTCCAATTGCAAGCCAGTTTTTCCTGCCTTTGAATATTTTTCAACTTAGTTTTTTGTTTATAAATGTATACTCTATGCGTTTTTGAATGTGGGGTGGCAACAAAATTGCCATTTATTTGTGGTTATCGGGAATGTTTGGACGATATTCGTACAACTTAGTTGTCTTTTGGTGGTGTGTTTTTTGTAACTGACTTAAATCAAAGTGTTTTTAATGTTTGGCACGCTGATTGCTCTATAGAATATCCAAGAACGAGAAAAAAGAACACAGCAAGACAAACCCAAACATAAAGGAGAAAGACAATGGCCGAATTAAATTATGACTGCAGCGTAGAGCAAGGATTTAACTTTGTAAAAGACGTACAGGACCTGGTAGGACACATCACCGCATTAAAAATAGGAGACACTGAATTATCCGCAGATATAGGTGTCACAGATCCCACAGACATATCAGGGGACAAAGTTAGCGTAGTCGGTGTCATGTCCGCTGTAAACTGGGAAGGCGGTTACGCTCACGGCATCACCTTTGATGCCAAGGTTTCAAACACAAACCAGACCAGCCTGGCTGGTTTAACCCTGAACACCCTGGACAGCACTTCCGTAGAGTTCCAGTTCAACGTATACAAATACGACAATGCCAATAAGAAATACTACAAGTGCTTCCACGCCAATGAAACAACCCTCAAAGGCCTGGTGGAAACCTGTGGCGGTGATCTGGTTCTTTCAATAGACACAGATCCCAGTATGGAAGTACGCAATCCTTTGAACTTCCACCTGAACATGAGCATCATGCCTGCTGACGAAGAGCAGGATATGCATGTGGCTGTATCTGATACAGACAAGTTCGTTAAAAAGTGGGGTGTACCTGTCAGCTGATACTCCCTGACAGTTATTATACCAGCGCCTTATGCCATGGCCCTGTCTGAAAAGACAGGGCCGTGGACGTTTTTAAGTCGCTATAAATACAGTCTATTTGTGTTTGGAGACCAGCTTGACATCCTACACCCAGTGGATACCTTATTGCTAATGACGCCGTATCAATCTTAAGTCTTTCGTAACTTCTTGTTTGCGGCATAAAAACCATGCATTCTCTTAATCAAAACGGAGGTACCCTGAAATGAGCGATAATGAAGAAAAAACCTTATGTGCATATGTGGAAGAAGAACTCCAGGTAAAGGATCCAAAGGCATATATTGCCCTTATCAAACCGGCAACACATTATTGTGAAGGCTGCGGCCGCAGCGCTGCTAAGCCTGAAAATCTGTGCAAACCGGAAAAACTCTAATGAATGACATTCCTATCCGCCCCACGCCTGCAGACAGCAGAGGTGGGGCGGTAGACTTTATCCATCTTGACAATTCTATCCATGAAGGTATGATGGAGATATGTAAAACCCTGCTGACAAACCTGATGATTTGAAATGTGATCCGTAATAAAACAGGTTCTCGTCACAATTCACCTGCCAGATGTTTTCATCCCAGCTACAGATACGAGTCCGTCCTTCACAAAGAATGTAAAGGGATCGCTTGCCCCATTTTTGAATTAAGGAGGTGGCTTATGGAAGCAAAAATGTTAGACAAAAATCTTATCTTCTATAACCCAGGCATTCATGGCGCGGTGTTTACTTTGGCCGCGAAAAACTACATTACTCCGGAACTGGTTCAGCAAACCAGGGAACATCTGGAGTATGAAACCGAATACCCTGTCAATTATACAATAGAACGCAGGGGCGAACCCAGACCTGAATGAAAATAACAAACAAGGATAAACTTTGTGGGGCAAGCGCATATATCCGATTTAAACCATAATCGTTTTGAAATTTGATTTTTCAAACTCAAGTCAGCATATCCATAACCCGTAAGCATATTTTATATCAGGAAAGGAAGGAAAAAATGCATATCACAGAATCTGATCTTTTTACCGGCCTTGACCTTACCGTCATGGGAGAAATTGCTGATATTTGCTCTGAAGAGCAGTTTGAAGACGGCACTGTCATTTTCAAAGAAGGAGAAAGTGCAGATAACCTATATATATTAGAGGAAGGTATCACGGATTTATTGATTGATGAAGATACCTTTATATACAGCTTAACAGAGCGGGGGGAGATTTTTGGCTGGTCAAGTCTTGTGGAAGCGGCTTTCTATACTGCCACAGCCGTGTGTATAACTGATGTGAAAGCCCTTAAATTTCCGACGCGCACCTTGCACCGGGTCTTAAGCGATCATCCTGAAGTCGGATATGTCATCTACAGGCGTTTGGCAGGCATATTCAACGCTCGACTTCAAAAAACCTATCGCAAATTTCTGGTTGCCTTGAAAAAATAAGAAAATTGCTGCTATAACCCCATGGACGTATAATTTGAACTGTTATTGTATTCAGAGAAATGTTCACAACGGTAGAAATTGAATCCCCGGAGTTTATATGAAATTAAAGCTGATGTTTTTTATATTGTTTTTGATACTAGGATTTTCGTCGACTGCATATGCATGTACCAGTTTTGCTTTATACGGAAATCAGATTTTTTACGGAATGAATTTTGATTATTTTTCGATACCTTTAAAGTTTATGATCGAATCCAATATGGGGATGAATATTTTTCATCTTTCTTTTTTGTACGACCAAACGATTGATGATCCTGATTATGAAGGATATTTTGCCAAAACCTGCGGAATAAACAGCAATGGTCTTTTTTGCGCCTCCCAGGAAATTGAACCCCATGTTGAGGGCAAAAAAACGCCTGGAAAAGGAGAAGCTCATATTGATGAGCAGTATGAGACATTATCAAGCGTTTCCAATGTCAGCCAGGTCAAGGAAAGTGCAGGCGGCAAGCAATGGATTCAATTTCTCGGCCCGTCAATCCATAACCTGTTTGCTGATATAAACGGAAATGCAATGGTTACCGAAACAGATAATAATGAAAATTTTATCACGGATATTGATAAGAACTTTATTGTCATGACAAATTTTTCCAATCATGATCTGACCGGCGAACCTTACACACGAGCTCAAGGTGCAGGTGCTGACAGATACATCACTGCCTACGACTATATACTTAATAACAACGAATCATTCACTGTTGATAAAGGTTTTGAACTTCTTAAAAGTGTGGTCATGAACGATGAAAAATTCTCAACCCTGTGTTCGATGATTTTTACCCCCCGGACAAACCATATTTACATTGCCCTTTCCATGGATTTTGAAAGAATATGGAAGGTATCATTAGACAGCAAAGTCATCGAAACGTTCAAGGGACATGATTCATATTTTCAAGAAAGGATAGGCGCTGAGGGCATTTTAGCGTCTGATCTGGTATAAACGTCTACACGCTTGATCCGCTCAGTACAGGATTAAACCGGCAAAACCTGAACAAGGAATTATGAAGCAGAATTATCAGATGGTTTTGCCACAGTTACATTCCCGTAACCTGGTTCCTGCCGCTGGATTTTGCAGTGTAAAGGGCCTTATCTGCTCTGCCAAAAAAGGATTTACCGGTTTCCCTGGCAGACAATTCGGTCACCCCGATGCTGATAGTAGCCTGTCCTGGACGGTCTGTATCGGTGTTGAATTCAGTCATTTCGAACTTCTGCCTGAGCCGTTCTGCAATCTCCATGGCCTGCTTGAGTCTTGTTTTAGGCAAAATGATTGAGAATTCCTCTCCGCCATATCGACAAGCAATGTCGGATTCCCGGATACCGGCACGCATGAGCCTGCCAAGGGTTTTAAGAACTTTGTCCCCGGCAATATGGCCGAATGTGTCGTTAAATCCTTTAAAATGATCCACATCCAGAACCATCAGAGACAGTGGAGCAGACAAGCTGCGGCAGTTTTTTATTTCACTGGACAATGCCTTGGAGAACCAGCGTTTATTATATAATCCGGTCAGGCTGTCTGTAATAGAAAGCCGTTTTAAATGCTGTTCCTGTTCTTTAAGTTGCTGTTTTTCTATTTCCAGTGTCCGGATACGGTCTCCAAGGGCAATGGACAGAAGTATGGATTCTAAAGCTGTTCCTATAAATAAGGCATGGGTGGTAAAAAAATTACTTGGTATGAAACCAAGACCGATACCCCCGGCAATGACTGAACTGAAAAGCAGCATAATCCACGCTGCCAGATATCCCCTGGCAGGTGTGTAACCCTGAATAAAGCGTTTGATTCCTGCACCCAACAGGACAATGGGCGCAATTAACCCTAAGACATGGATGAGTGTATTGGCTTCTTTAGGGCGACCTAGGACAATCCCTAAAACAGTCAAAGTGGAACCTGCGATCAACAACCAGATAAGTTTATGTATCAAAGGAGAATGTTCTTTGGTGCTTAAAAATGTCTGGGCGAATAAAGATGCAAATACAAAAGCAAAACAGATCAAGGGAATCGTGGCAAATTTGAGGTGGTCAACTTCGAGAATACCGATAAGGCCTGCTCTGAAAAAAAGATAAACTAAGAAGCAGGAAATATATCCGATATATAGAAAATACGCTTTATCTCTTAATAGTATGAATAAAAAGAAGTTATAAAGAATCATGGCACCCATGATGCCGATTACAACACCGTAAAAAGAAAGCTCCTTCCAGGACATTTTCACAAAGCTGTCCCGGGTCTCAATATATAGAGAGAAATTAAGGGATGTATGGGTGTATGTCTCTTTAGGCCCTATTCTTAGATAAAAATGGCGATCTAATGCCGTATTTTCCGGGAACGTAAAAACAGGGTAGCGGTATATGTGTGACCTATCTGAAATATCCTGAGCCGTACCTGCACTGTACTTAAGTTGGCCTATACCGTCAGTCTGGTTTACAGGCACATACAAGTCAACATAGGAAAAGGCTTTATCAATCACAATAAGCCAATTTTGATCAGGTTCTTTTGAAACGACTAGCGGGTCATTGATTTTAAATTTAAGCCAAAGTGCAGCAGAAGTGATGCCAAATCTATAATTGGAGGAAAAAGAGGATTTAAATCGGGCTTTATTGGCCGGCTTGGCCAAATCGGCCAGTTCCAATTCTCCCGTATAATCCAGAAGGTAAGTCGTTTCCGGGAGAATTCGAACCTGTTCACGTGCGTCCGCTAAAGAGCAGAATAATGTAATCAAAAGGGATACAAAAAAAAGTGTTGCTGCAGGTGAATATGTTTTGGACGTCTTCATTGATATTGAACACTGCTGCCTGTTTTAGATGGGCAAAAATTCTTAACCCGAGTTTAAATTGAATCGTGTCGCTTTTTTGAACTATCTGGAAGGGGATTTTAATGCGGCTTTCCGGCTAAATCAAGAATATATATAAGTTGGTTGGGTATTTGGTGATTTATTGGGATACGTTTGCTATAGTCGTCGTAAAACAATCCAGCAAATATGTGGAGAATAAAGATGCCAATGAAGCCTTTCAGGTTCATTGTTTTAATTTTTATATGCTTGTCGGCATATGCGGCCAATGCTGGTACCCTGGTGTGGGTAACAGACGATACGCCCGGAGGCAATTATATTATCGGAGGCGGTCCTGAGTTTCAAAGGAAGAACCCTGGTATTGAGATAGAACTTTACCAACTGGTCGCCGAGATCCTGTCCCTTGATGTCCGACTGGAAAGACGCCCCTGGAACATGTGCCTTCACCTGATTGAACAAAATAAGGTCGATGGTATTTTCCCGGCCAGTTTTAAATCGTCCCGTACGAAAATCGGCACCTATCCAATGAAAAACGGAAAAGTTGATACGACAAGGAAAACAAGGGACAATGGTTATTTTCTTTACAAACTCAAAAAAGATCCCATCCATTGGGACGGTCATGAATTCAAAAATGTTTCAGGTCTTGTTGGCATTCCTCTTGGCTGGAGTATTGCAGAAGATCTTAAACCCAAATATCATTTTATCCGCGAGGAGACTGTAAACAGAAAAACTCCCAAACTGCTTATTCACAAACGGCTCCAGGGATTTGTCTGTCTGGAAACGGTTTTTGACGCATATCTTGAAAAATATCCAAATGATTACGGCAATATTGAAAAAGTAAAACCGCCCATATGGGAAAAACCGTATTATCTGATGCTTTCCCATAAATTTACACGCAACCGGCCCAAGCTGGCAGAACAAATATGGGATACAATTAAAGCCGTAAAGCAGACCAAAAGGTATTCAAGCATTGTAAAAAGATATGTGGATTGAGGAAAGTTTAATAATTTTCTTAATATTTGGATGAATAATAATGGACAGATTCGCCTGAAAGCACTACATTAACGCTGGTATCCAAAGATACCGCCAAAACAACCGGGGAAATTGGAAAATTTAAATAGATGAGATCATCCTTTTCTATGGATTTGCTGAAAATGATTGCCCTTGGGGCGATAGTCACCTTTGTGCTTGCCATAGCGGGTAAGCAGGCCGGTGTTATTTTATATAAGATTTCCAATCCTGAAAAAACCGTGGCTGTTACTAGAACAAAGATTGTATATCAGCCTGTTGTTAAAGCCAAATCAAGGCCTGAGATATCACCTGAGCCAGCTCCCGTTGTTGTTAAAAAGGTGGTTCCCAAAGTTGTAAAGAAAAAGCCGCTGCCCAAGCCGGATGCTGCCGAAAAATCTCCGGTATCCCCTAAATCCTCTCCTGTTAAAGATGTTACAGTCAAAACGGTTAAACAAGAAGCAAAAGAACCGGTCCATCCAAATACCATTTTACTTTGCTCCGGTGCAAACGCATCTGCACCGGCCATTGATACATCCGGGATCTATTCCATCCAGACTGGTGTATATACCGCAGAAAAAAATGCAGACGATAATATGCAGACATTTATCAGGAAGGGGTATGATCCGACCCTGGTGATACTTACCTGCGACAGCGGCAAAAAAATATATGCAGTCAGGATCGGTGCTTATAAGGGTATGAAAAAAGCCAACGCGGCATTTGCCGAGTTTAAGAGAAAAGATCCCCACCAAGCCATCATTGTTCCTTTATACCGAAAAAAGGATATGATGTCCTTTTGCAACTAAGGTTGCCCGCAATAGTTCAAACGAACTTTATCTTTTTAATACAGGGTAAATCCAATCACGGCCAAAACTAAAAATGTGACGGCTATTCCATAGTACCAGGCCGGAGAAAAAAGGTGGGGTAGATCGGAACTTTCTTCCGGGATTAGAATCTGGCTTTCAATTTCATGGGTTTCTATTTTTTGCTCTAGTACTTTTTTGTAATCTGCGATTTTTACCGGATCATCGATATACCTGCCCAAAAATCCGTGTTTAAGGCAAAAGTAATAAACTTCAAACACAAACAAGGAGACTTCGGGCTTCTTTAAAATATGATCCAGGGTATCGTAGAAAAGGTTACCGCCGTCATCTATGTCAAACAATTCTTTTTGTAGCAAAGGCCAGGAAAGCTCTGCTTTATCAAGAACGTTGACTTGAATGTTCTCATCTATATAGATAACAATGGCAAAAAGGACATAGTAGCTTTCCTGGTCGGTCAGGTATTCGGCCAAATCAATGCGAAGCAGATCCAGTTGCTTTCTGACAGTCTCTCTTACCTGCAGGATATTGGCTTCAGGGTTGTCAATGACGTCCTGCCTGTCAACGGAATCGGCGTCTTGAAAGTTGCGAATACCTTGATCCATATCCATAAAGAGCGCAGCAATACTTTTCCACAGTTTTTTTTCCATGTTACCTCTTTTCTTTCATTTGGGCCGGATCATGAGTTGTACTCAATCCGGATCTCTACTGCAGCCTGTGACATCCAGCAGTCCAGCATCCTTCCGATTTGTTCTGCAAACACTTTGACCATGGGCCGGACAAAGGCAGAGCACTCTGCAAAGTTCAGGTGGTAAATGTATTTTAATGCATTGCCTGATGACGTCTGAATTTTTGCCTCTTCCACCCGGACTCCTTTGAACAGTCCTGCAACTTGCTTGAACTGGCCGTTGAACACACTGCCCTGTACCCGTATCAAGCTTACAATATCATCATAGTTGAACCTGGCTTTATGACGCAGGGACAACAGATACATGAATACATCCATATCTTCATGGAAGACATTGGCTGCATGGCCTACAGTGTTATCTGTTTTACGCCATTTAATTCCGGGAATATGCCGTGAATATGATTTTACAGATACCCGTTGATTCAGTTTATCGCTAAAGTCAGGCTGAAGCCAGAGCGCATCCACCATGATAGTGATCGGATCTGAAAAAGCCTCCGGGTAATGGAGGTTAATGGCATGGGTGCTTTTTCCGTTCGCCTGCCCGTAATCTATCTCATAAGAGCCCTCGCCCCCTGCCAATACGCCTGGCCTAAGGGGGGTGGTGCTGCCGTTAATGATTTTGTAAACCCCATTAATATGTTGGAGTTCGTACCTGGCTTCCTGTTCGGGATGCCGGATACTTAGCCTGTCTTTTGTGCCGTCGTACAATATCGGATCTGCCGGTGCTTTTTTAATGTTTTCCACAGGGACACAAAACAGTTTGAACATATCCTTGTT
>JAKSAU010000528.1 GCA_022361535.1 Desulfobacterales bacterium | reverse complement strand
CTATACCGGTTCGTACAAGAATGCTTAGAAGACTGCTATGAGGGAACCTATAGTGGTAGTTTTCTTTTACTAAAGCTTGTTGTTTATAGTTTTTGAAGGCTTTGGGGTTGTTAACTTTTATGTCTTTAAAGACATCAATATTAAAACCATGTCCCAGGACAGGGGCGTCTTTAAACACTTGCATAGAGAACAAAAAAATATCTTTTCTAGTATTATCGGAAAAAAAGTCTATTTTACCTAGCCTCCCAGGCAGACTTCCGACAGACAGTCCCACCACCATACAAAAAATAATGGAGATCACTATAATTTTGTGCCTAGCAAAGTATATGATAGTGGAAATGACTAACGCTAAAACTGTTCCCCGGGATTGAGGTAGTATTGATGTGACAATAAAAACAACGATACAGCATATTAATATAACTTTTTGAGAAACATTCTTATAATACTTAAAGAGCATAAATGAAAAGAAAAGAGCTGTAATGGTTAGAAACCCTTCAATATTTTCTGTAAACTCTTTGTAAGTTATCCCTTTTATAAACTGCCCCAACCTGCGTGTTATAGGTTGATCCAAAACGACATAATAATCCACCATTACCCATAGGTAGTAGGCCGCAAAAAATACTACAATGCTCCACAAAAGTATATTGAGCCTTTTATAGGAGTGACAAGTGCAAATCAGGCTAATATAAAAAAGGACATATTTTAAGTAGTGCGAAAAGAAATCATGAATATTGTCTACCCTGTCTAATGTTGAAAATGGCATGCCTATTATCGCCCACATTCCAAACAACAATAGGGGTACCAAAATCGGAGTATTAATCTTTGTCCAGATGTCTTGTTTTTTAATCAGTGTGAATAACAGCAACGCACTTAAGGAAAGAGCTATATTTCTCACCGCTGTAAAATGGTGAAGACAATTTGAGACAGTGAAAAGGCAGATGAGAAAAAAGAAAACAGATTCTGCCAAATCTTTTGGATTCTCACCAGAATAATTTACCTTAAAAAATGTTTTAATCTCCATTTGAACCACTTTTAATTCCTGATATTAAACTGTTTCTAAATATTGCGAGGTACTATTTAGCAACTTAAATACTTTAAGTAAATAGAGCTCTTAAGAAGTATTATTCCCAACGTTTTAAAAACCTATGAAAAAACACTCAGGTCTCCGGCTATGTTTTCCAGACTCCGAGAAATAGTGAGTGAATTCGGCCGCTTTTTTAAATCCATTAAACGAGGGTTCAGCGGAAACACATACCCGAAGTACGGCGAGGTTCCATCTCAATAATAATGCCCTGAAATCCTTACTTCTATTCCGAAAGTAGCTAAACTCTTAATTTATTGAATTCAAAATCAAATCACTTTTTCACTAGGACAAAAAATGGTAAACTCTACTTTCCGCCCTGCAGGATAATAAGCTTAACTTGGGAATAGTAACATCCAGACGACAATCCGTTATTTATAGATTCTGAGTTGGCTATGTGCTGGTATCCACATATGCTAACTTCTGAACGACAGTATTTACACTATCGGAGGAAGAGATGGCACTGAGAAAACCATATCGTAAGTTTTATAATTCCATCAAAAAAAGCATTTCCAAAGACCGAATCATTACAGACCTGCTTCGAAAAACCGCTCTTGGTACAGATGCAAGCTTTTACCGCCTGGTGCCGGAACTGGTGATTGATGTAAAAAACGAATACCAGGTCCGCCTCATACTTAAAGAGGCATGCAAAGTTGGATTACCGGTAACTTTCAGGGCTGCGGGCACAAGTCTCTCCGGTCAGGCGATTACAGATTCAATCCTGGTACGAATGGGGCCGGAATGGAACGACTTCAGGGTTTATGACAACGCCAGGCGCGTTCGGATGCAGCCAGGTATCATTGGCGGTTCAGCCAATAGACGACTCTTACCTTTTAACCGGAAAATAGGCCCGGATCCTGCGTCCATTGATACGGCAAAAATCGGGGGAATACTTGCCAACAATGCCAGCGGTATGTGCTGCGGAGTCTCACAGAATTCTTACCAAACCCTGGAAAGTATCCGCCTGATCCTGTCAGACGGTACTATTGTAGACACAGGTGATACAAGAAGCACTGCTCAATTCAAGCAGACACACAAAGACCTTCTTGATCGACTTTTAAATCTAAGGCAGGCTGTCTTATCAGATCCAGACCTTTGTGATCGTATCAAACACAAATTCAAAATTAAGAACACAACAGGATACAGTCTAAATGCACTTGTGGACTTTAAAGACCCTCTGGATATCATGTCCCATCTCATGATCGGATCTGAAGGGACTCTTGCTTTCATTGCAGACGTGGTACTTAGAACCTTGGTGGAACACCAGCATAAGGCATCAGCCCTGATGCTTTTTAACTCAATGTCCGATGCCTGCAATGCCATTCCCGTCCTCAAATCCTGTACCGTAGCTGCCGCTGAAATAATGGACAGGGCCAGCCTATCATCGGTTGAAGATAAACCTGGTATGCCCGATGAAATAAAAGGATTGGCCAGAAGTGTTACAGCACTTCTGGTAGAAACCCGGTCCAATGATCATGATGAATTATGGGACCAGGTTAATGAAATTACAGGCCAATTGGCAAATTTTAAAATGGTAACGCCAATAACATTTACAGATGATCCTTCCGAATGTGACTCCTTATGGGCCATACGAAAGGGACTGTTTCCGGCTGTCGGCGCTGTCCGTGAGACCGGAACCACCGTAATTATCGAAGATGTTGCATTCCCTCTTTCTCATCTTGCAGATGCAACCATGGACCTTCAGGGGTTATTTAAAAAATACCGGTATGACGAAGCAATCATCTTTGGCCATGCCTTTGAAGGTAATATTCATTTTGTCTTTACCCAGGATTTTTCCATCACATCTGAAGTGGAGCGTTATAGGGATTTTATGGCTGATGTGGTTGATTTGGTAGTAACCCGCTATGATGGGTCCTTGAAAGCCGAGCATGGCACGGGAAGGAACATGGCCCCTTTTGTTGAAAAAGAATGGGGGACCAAAGCCTATAAATTAATGAAAGAAATCAAAAGCATTTTTGATCCCCACTATATCCTGAATCCCGGGGTGATTTTAAACCCGGATCCGAATGCACACCTGCATGACCTCAAGACCATGCCGTCGGCACATGAAATTGCTGACAAATGCATTGAATGCGGCTTTTGTGAACCGGTCTGCCCTTCAAGGCATTTAAGTTTTTCACCTCGCCAGAGAATCGCAGGCCGCAGGGAGATCAGCCGCCAGCTTGAAGACTCATCAAAAAAATTAACAGCCAAACGCTTAGCTCTGTCATACCAATATCCTGGTATGGATACCTGTGCCGCAGACGGACTTTGCGGAACCCGGTGCCCCGTGGGTATTGATACCGGAAAAATGATTAAAGGCCTGCGAGAAGAATCTCATGGGAAACTTACCCAAACCCTTGCCCAAAAAACCGGGAATCATTTTGATATGATATCCAAAACCGTAAGTCGTGGACTTGATGCTGCAGACCTTGTACACGGCATTACCGGTTCACCTCTTTTGGAAAAAACAGCACAAACAGCACGTACAATGACTTTTAACCGCCTACCCTTGTGGAACCGCCATATGCCTTCGGGCGGCGGCACACAGGATCTAAAGCACCAGACAACTTCTGCAGCAGACACTGTAGTTTACTTTCCAAGCTGCGCCAGCCGTATGATGGGAGGCCCTTCCCGCCAAGATGATATAAAGCAAAAACTCATTGAAACAACTCACTCTTTGCTGAGCAAGGCGGGATATCGAGTGATTTATCCCGAAAGTCTGGATCAGTTATGCTGCGGCCAGGCATTTGAAAGCAAAGGCTTTATGGACCAGGCCGATAAAAAGGCGCAAGAACTGTCACATACACTGCTAAAAGCAACAAACAATGGAGCCCTGCCAATTCTTTGCGACACCAGCCCCTGTCTTCAACGGATGAAGGACACCTTGGACCAACGACTTAGCCTATATGAACCTGTGGAATTTGTTCTTTGTTTTCTTGTGGACCGTTTGGATTTTAATACTAAAAATATCACCGTTGCCGTACACCCAACCCGCAGCACACGGAAAATGGGAT
>JAKSAU010001258.1 GCA_022361535.1 Desulfobacterales bacterium | reverse complement strand
GAACAGCCAATAACTGAAAAACAAAGTGTGTTCATTTTATTACACCCTGCCGATCCTACCGCATCTGGTGCCCGGGCCTACAGGCTTAGTGTCCCTGATGGTAACGGCATCACCGCGCCTGCAACCGAAACCGGTAGTGTGAGTGTCCAGTTTTCACAAATACCGACCATGGATTATATGATCCGCATTGAGGTTGACGGTGCGGTAAGTTCTTTGACTGTTGATGGCGACGGCGTATTTAACGGACCAGTGGTGACAATATGAAGCAACCAGACACAACCCATGAGCTTTATACTGCAATTGCCCAATTGAAAAAAAGTATACTTGCGCCTGAAGAAAAAGATGCTGCCATAGATCTTCCGCCAACTATTGGGTCGCTGCAGTCTCTTTTGGGCTTGAATACATTTGAGGCCCATATCATATTGCTTTGCACTGCAATGGAATTGGATTCTGAGCTTGCAAAAGCCGTTTCAACGCAAACAGCTTTTGTCAGTCCCTCAGATGTGTCTGCTATTTCGTTCGGGTTTGCACTGTCCCACCTGAAAAACCCGGATTGGCAGTCAACAACTCCCCAAAGCCCTTTGAGACGATGGCGGATCATTGACTGCAAAAGACAGAACGGTACTCTTAACTCTCCATTACAATTAGATGAACGTATCTTTTATTATATTCTTGGCATCAATCAGCCTGATGAACGATTGGCCCCTTATTTAAAACCTGTTGCAAACGGTTGCTGGCTGCCTCCCGAACTTCACACCAAAGCCTCTGCCCTGGCCAATAAGCTGATCAGTGAAAGTAAAAACAACTCTCTTTTACCCGCACTTGTGCTGACGGATGCACGGCACGGGGATACAGATGCCCTTGCATCTTTTATATCAGATCACTTGAAATCCCCACTTTACCGGCTGAATGCATTGCCGCAAAACCAGGAAGAAAAAGAAACACTGCGCCTGTTATGGCTGCGCGAAACCATATTGATGAAATCAGGTTTAATCTGCCCGTCACCGGAAACACAAGGTGAGGTATCCCAAGATTATTCTGCAATGGCTGAATCGTGCGCAGGTCCTGTGTTTATTGATGGCGACCCTTTGCCGCTCAGGCACAGGCGCCAATGGGTTGTGCCGTTAGGCGCGCTTTCTGTCTCGGATCAACAGGCTGTCTGGCAAAAGCACCTTGGTAAAAACGGATTTGAATTCAATGATGAGTTTGGCCAAATCATTGAACACTTCAACTTTGGCCTGGTCAGGATGGAACATACTGCCCTGGATACACAAAGCGCCATTAAGAGCGGCATACCTCCTAAAAAAGCGCTATGGAATTCAGCTCGTAATTGCGCACGCCCAAGTTTCAGTTCTCTTGCCCAAAAGATAACCCCCAAGGCATCATGGCATCATTTAATCCTTCCGGACACCTCCAGGCAAACCCTTGAGAACCTTACGGCCACAGTACGCCAGCGGTATAAGGTGTATAACTCATGGGGATTTATAAAAAGAGACAGTCGCGGGTTAGGGATCAGTGCACTGTTGCATGGACCCAGCGGTACAGGAAAAACCATGGCCGCTGAAGTGATTGCAAAAGATCTTCAGCTTGACCTGTACCGGATCGATTTAAGCGCGGTTGTAAACAAATATATCGGGGAAACCGAAAAAAACCTCAAACAAGTCTTTGACGCTGCCGAAGAAGGCGGTGCCATCCTCCTTTTTGACGAAGCAGATACCCTTTTTGGAAAACGCAGTGAGGTCCGCGACAGTCATGATCGGTATGCAAACATAGAGGTCGGGTATCTTTTACAGAAGATGGAATCTTTTCACGGCCTTGCGATTCTTACCACTAACCTGAAATCATCATTTGATGACTCGTTTTTACGGCGTCTCCGGTACGTGGTTGAATTTCCTTTTCCATCCTATGAGCTTAGAAAAGCGATCTGGGAAACAATTTTTCCAAAAGAAACGCCTTTAGATGGCATAAATTATAACAGGCTTGCGCGCTTGACCATTCCAGGCGGTAATATCAGGAATATCGCACTTGGCGCAGCGTTTATCGCGGCAGATGAAGACAAGTCCGTTTCCATGGATCATGTGTTCAGATCAGCACAGATCGAATACACAAAGTTGGACAGGCCTTTGACCTCAGCAGAAACAGCAGGATGGAAGATATGAAGCAAAACCTTACCATTTCAATTGACACGCTTCGCATTGACGGTTTTTCCCGGCTGGACAGCATGCGCGTGCGAGACAGCTTTGAGGCACAGATTCAAAAACTTGCGTCCACAGGACAGCTGCATCAGGCCATCAGAGCAAAACAAATCCAACGCATTGAACGGGACACGCTTTGTCTTTCTCCCATATCAATTACAGGCAAGATGTCACCTCAGAAAATAGGACGGCAGGCGGCAACAAACTTATGGAAGGCGATTTGCCATGGCTAAAAATGCATCACATCATTGGCTGATCGAACAGGTGAGGTAAACAGATGAATCCGATTACACCGCAGATTGTCAAAGGATCTATTGTGGTCATGGACCGTAAAACCGGGGCTACACAGCGTATTATTACATTGCAGTACAACCCGGACAGCTTGAACCGGACCTTGAGTGCAAACAGCGCAGATGAGGGGGCTGACCGGCTTGAAGCAAACAGGCTGACAGGGCCGCCCACGGAAACTATTTCCCTTGAAGCTGAACTTGATGCGGCTGATCAGCTCGAATTTCCCAAAGACAACGAAACCGTTGTGGAAGTTGGTCTAAGCGCACAACTGGCAGCCCTTGAAATACTTTTATATCCGTCGTCACAAGCCATTAAGGATGCAGACTCCCTTGCCGGCCGAGGCAGTATAGAGATTCTTCCGGCAGAAGCCCCCATGACCGTTTTCAGCTGGGGAAAAAACAGGCTGGTCCCGGTCCGGATTACCGAGTTCAGTGTTGTGGAAGAGGCGTTTGACATCAAATTGAATCCCATACGCGCGAAAATCTCGCTTGGGATGCGGGTCCTTAGCATCAATGATCTGCCGTTTAACTCCTATGGCGGCAGCCTTTATATGGTTTTTCAGGAAAAGCAGGAGCAGCTGGCCCAAAAAGCAACATATGAATCCGGCCAATGATCTATTGGAGAGTGTTTTATGAGTGAAGATAAAATATTAGCAACCAGCCGTTACTATACAATTGAACAGACCACCTATGACACGGCAGACAACCGAACCATTGCGTATTTAAAGCGCAGGTTCATTCCTTTGGAAGGCGGTATCCAGATCGGCAGCCACATGGTTGTGGAAGGGGACCGCCCGGATATGGTGTCTGCAGCTACAATAGGCGATCCTGAACAGTATTGGCGGCTTTGCGATTACAACAGGATCATGCACCCACGGGATTTAACTGCCAGGATCGGCAGCAAGATCCGGATATCCTTTCCAGGAGGTGAGAATGTTTGAAGGCATTCACCTTCAACTTATGATGGGCCCTGTGGCAGCAGTCCCGGTTCCCAAAGAGCTGGCTGATGCTCTGGTCAGTGTGTCTGTAACTGAAAGCGCATCAGCCCGAAACGGTTTTCAGCTTACATTTCATGCGTCAAAGGAAAGCGTCATACAAAAGGAACTGCTGCCTACAGGATTCTTTGATGCACCAAGACGGGTGATCGTTGTTGTAGTTGTAGACGGGCAGCAAAATGTTTTGATTGACGGGGTCATTACACGCAATGAGCTGGCCGTAAGCAATGATTCCGGCCAGACAATGCTGACAATCACCGGGTCGGATTTGTCCCAGGTGATGGACCTGATCAGCTTTGACGGATTCCCCTGGCCAGCCATGCCGCCGTCTGCCAGGGTCGCCATTATGGTGGCTAAATATGCCATGTACGGCATTGTCCCGAAAGTAATCCCTTCAGTTCTTATGGCAGTACCCAATCCGCTTGATGTGATTCCTGCACAACGCGGAACAGACTTGGCTTATATCAAGAGGCTGGCTTCCCAGGTTGGCTACGTGTTTTATATGGAAGCAAGCCCGGCGCCAGGCGTTAATTTTGCCTACTGGGGGCCTGAGGTAAAAACCGGTCCGGCACAACCTGCATTAACCGTCAACATGGACGCACATAACAATGTGGAATCCTTAAACTTGAGTTTTGACGGCATCCGGAAAACACTTTTTACGTTCTTTATCCAGGAACCAACAAGCCATACGACGATCCCTATTCCCGTACCGGACATCACACCGCTGAATCCGCCGCTGGGCGCACGGCTGCCTTTCCCGTTGTCTTACACAAAATTGAATATGGCCTCTCCACGGGGAGAGGATGACAGCAGTGCAAAGTGGAATGCTGTTGCATCAGCCATGAGAGGGCTTGCAAGAGCTTCCAAACGCTCTGATGTGATAAGCGGATCAGGCTCCCTGGATGTATCCCGTTACGGTCATATTCTTCGGGCACGTCAACTGGTGGCTGTGAGAGGTGCGGGCCTGACATACGACGGACTATATTATGTGAAAAGCGTTTCAAGTTCCATTAAAAGAGGTGAATTCAAACAGAATTTTAAATTGTCACGCAACGCTCTGGTTGCGCTTTCAAACGAGGTGAAAGTATGAGCGAAGGGGAAACCCGGCAATATTTCGGAAAATATCGGGGAACGGTCATAAATAATATCGATCCCATGCAGCGGGGCAGGATCATGGTCCAGGTTCCGGACGTGGCAGGGCTGACCCCTGGCAGTTGGGCGCTTCCCTGCGTGCCCATCGCCGGCACACAGCAAGGTACCTGGTTTGTTCCCCCCATAGGGGCTTTGGTCTGGGTGGAGTTTGAGCAGGGCGACCCGGATCATCCGATTTGGACCGGTTGTTTCTGGGGCTCTGCAGCAGAAGTCCCGGCGCTGGCAGCGGCTGGAAACCCTGCATCGCCGAGTATTGTTCTGCAAACCCAGTTGCAGAATGGGATTACCATCAGTGATGTACCAGGTCCCACGGGGGGGATTCTGATAAAAAACTCCACAGGCGCCATGATATCCATCACCGAGGTTGGTATCACGATTTCAAATGGCCAGGGAGCAACCATAAACATGACCGGCCCGACAGTAAATATCAATGCCGGCGCACTGGCGGTGACCTGATGCCGGGGCCTATTTACCATGTCGGTGCCGCAGGCATGTGTCCCCATGGCGGCCAGATGACCACAGCTCCAGGCAATCCCCGTGTCCTGGTGAGTGGGCAGCCCGTGGCAACCATGGCTGATGTTTCCACTATTGCAGGCTGCCCGTTCAATATCCCTGCAATACCCAAACCCCAGCCATGTGTGACTGTACAATGGCTGACACCGGCAACCCGCGTGACAGCCGGCGGCACACCTGTGTTACTGCAGACAAGTTCCGGTCTGTGTAAAAGCGCCGAGCAGATACCCCAGGGGCCGCCAATTATAACAACCAATCAAGCAAGGGTGATCGCAACATGAATGTGTCATACCCATATGTCATAGACCAGTTAGGGAAAACCGGGCTGGCAGATGATGATAAGCATATCCGGGATCTTATTGAACAGGTGCTTTTTACAGCTCCTGGCGAACGCGTCATGCGCCCTGACTTTGGAAGCGGGGTGTACCAGCTTATTTTTGCTCCTGCACATGATTCCCTTGTGGCCGCAGCCCAGCAGACTATCCAGGCTGCATTGCAAAGATGGCTTGGCGATTTAATCCTTGTGGACAGCGTGTCTGTTGAAACAAGTGATTCTCTTGTTTCAATAGAGGTCTCATACAAATCGCTGTCTACAAATGAAATGACCACATCAACTTTTGAGCGTTCATTATGAATACCATGACGTTGCAGGATAGAAACGAGCGGGTCCAGGCCGTCCGCGGCAGTGGCACAATCAACGGGATAGAGTCTGTGGAAATCACCTCCGCGTCCCAGACATCCATCAGGGTTTATTTTATTCATCCGTTACCCGGTGAGACCAACGGTATCCCTTCATCTCCGCAGCTTACGGCAGATAATATCCTGATAGAAGGCGGGGCAAGAATTACATCTGTGACTATTTCCAGCGTTAATCCTGTTGGAAGATATTTACAGGTGTATGTGACAGCACCAGGCGATTTTTCAACATATACCTTAAAGCTTGTTACATCGTCTTTTGATTCGTCACCGCCTGAAAATTTCGACCCCGTTTTAAGCTCCATTGATTTTTCCTTTAAGGTGCGCTGCCCCAATGATTTTGACTGCTGCATTAAGGACTCCCATGATCCTATGCAGTATGATGCTCCGGGAATAGATTACCTTGCCAAAGACTATAACGGGTTCAGACGGCTTATACTGAACCGCATGTCTGCGGTCATGCCTCAATGGCAGGAAAATAATCCTGCTGACCAACAGGTCATGCTTGCAGAAGTCATGGCTTACCTTGCAGACCAGTTTAGTTACTACCAGGATGCTGTTGCCACAGAGGCATATCTTGGCACATCACGGCTTAGAAGATCCCTTAAACGGCATACCCATCTGCTGGACTACAATATCCACGAAGGCTGCAATGCAAGGACATGGGTACACCTTGATGTGACTGCCGGCGGTGATTTGGATAATACGCTGCTTGGTGCAAGAACATGGTTTGTGACCCATGATCCTGATACTGAGACCATTTTACCTTTGGATTCAATCACATCAGTATTGAGTTCCAAAGATACGGTTTTTGAATCCCTCCATGATCAGAAAATGTATTCACAGCATAACAGCCTTGCGTTTCATACCTGGAGCGGGAGTGTGACCGTGCTGGAAAAAGGAATAACGTCTGCTGATATTCGCATCCCTGACGGGTGTTTCCTGGAAGCAGGCGATGTGGTCATGATAGAAGAAACCCATTCTCCCGTATCAGGTCAGAGCGCAGATGCCGACCGTGAAAAAAGGTGGGCGGTCCGGCTTGTGGATGTGGTGACGTTTACAGATCCGCTGGACGGTGCGCCACTGGCAAAGCTTAAATGGCATCAGCAGGATGCTTTGCCTTTCAGCTTCTGCCTGGAAGCAGAGATTCCGGTTGATGGTATACCTCAAATCGTTGAAGCAACCCATGCCATGGGCAACATGGTGCTTGTTGACCACGGCCTGACGGTTTCAGGGTCACCCGGGTTGTCCCCTTATCTTGTGCAAGACTCTGCCCGGCCGTTCAGGCCGGTGATAAACCGGGCAGATATGACATATAGCCAACGGTACAGCCATTTTGATCAAAAGCAGTTGCCTGCCAAAAATATGCTCATCCAGGATCCGGCAAAGGCCTACCCGAACGTGTGGCTCAGCGACGGTGAAAACAACTGGGTGGCTGAGCAGGATCTTTTGGGGTCGGACAAGTTCTCACTTTGTTTTGTCATAGAACAGGAAAATGACGGAACTGCCCATGTGCGCTTTGGTGATGATATACATGGCAAAAAGCCGGTTGTGGGCACCTCGTTTACAGCATTATTCCGTACAGGTAACGGCCCTTCAGGCAATGTGGGGGCCGAAAGCATCACGCGAATTGTAACTGATTTTAACGATATTGAATCGATCCGCAATCCTCTTGCTGCAAATGGGGGCACACTTGCTGAGAATTCAAATGAAGTCAAACGCAATGCACCTGAAGCGTTCAAGATTCAAAAGCGGGCTGTCACAGAATCAGACTGGGAAGAGACTGCCATGCTTCACCCTGAAGTTCAGAAGGCCAAAGCAAGCTTTCGCTGGACCGGAAGCTGGTACACCGTGTTTATAACAGTGGACAGAATCGGCGGGAAAACGGTTCTTCTGGATGAAAAATTCAGAAGCGAGCTTCTTGAATATCTGAACCAGTTCCGTGTCATGGGGTATGACCTGGAACTTAGGGATCCTGTGTTTACTTCCATGGATATCCTGTTGGATGTATGCAAAAAACCGGGGTATACAGCGGCAGATATCCTAAAACGCCTTCAGGAGGCCTTTGGCACCACCTTTGATCAAAACAATATTCCCGGTTTTTTCCATCCTGATGCCATGACATTTGGAAAGCCGATCTACATCAGCGAGCTTTGTGCCCGTGCCCATGATGTTGAAGGTGTTTTTTCAGTGGATGTGACCCGTTTGAAACAATGGGGAAAAACCGCTGCAGGCGAAATTGAGGCTGGTTTTTTTCAACCGGCATCCCATGAAATTATTCGCTGTGATTCAGACCCCAATTTTCCTGAACACGGCTTGATTCAATTTGAGATAAAAAACAGGGATTGAACCCGGATTCGTAGAAAAAGTCGGAGGAAACAATGACTTGTCCAAAAACAAATGACCCTTGTCACCCTACAGCGCAGACAACGCCACTTGATCTCTTTAACGATCAGGGACATTCGGCTTTGACATACCGCAT
>JAKSAU010000335.1 GCA_022361535.1 Desulfobacterales bacterium | reverse complement strand
GGCTGTCCATCGGTGCTGCATCCCTTGTCATCGCCGGGGTAGCAGGTTTTCTTCTTCGGAACAGCCCGGCAGAAAAAGGCCTTGCACCTCTGGGGCAAGCCAATGATGTCCCAAAGCCTGAAACCACTGAACCCGGGCAAAGAAAAAAGACCAAATGGACCATGATTCACCTGGGCTGTATTTACATCTTTTTCGGGGCAACCTATGCGGTGTATGTCACATTTATTGTTACAGCTCTTGTCAATGAAAGAGGATTCGGGGAAGGTACCGCAGGCGGGTTCTGGTCCGTGGTAGGTGGCCTTTCCATCCTGTCCGGCCCTCTTTTCGGGTGGATGTCCGACAGACTGGGCCGGAAGGCTGCCATCATGTTTGTCTACAGCCTTTTTACCATCTCTTACGGACTTGCTGCGGCCGACCTGCCTATTGAATTCATGTATATGTCCATCGGGATATTCGGCTTGTCTGTCTGGTCTGTACCCACCATCATGTCAGCAGCAGTTGGGGATTACGTGGGGCCTGCCAGGGCTGCATCTGCCTTTGGGTTTATCACCTTGTTTTTCGGGGCTGGCCAGATCACGGGGCCGGCGTTGGCAGGATTCCTGGCAGATAAAACAGGCACCTTCAGCACAGCGTTCTGGCTCTGCGCTTGTCTCACGGCATTGGCAGTATTTGTGACGGCTTTTCTCAAACCGCCACAGGCCCAATAAATTTGTTACAGGGCCTGGACAAAGTCTCTGCCAAACGATTGACAGGCTGCTTTGTTTTCACCATCGGGCATCCATTTTAGCCTCAGTCCCTGGTCATTGGTTTCAAAACCCGCCTTTTCCAGTCTCTCCAGCATGATTTTGACTGCTTCCCCGCTCCAACCGTAGCTGCCAAATGCACCAGCTTTTTTATTCTTGAACTTGAGCCCTTCAATTTCCTCCAACAGGGCTGCCACATGAACCAGGATGCCGTTATTGATGGTGGAGGATCCCAGCAGAATCGCTTTGGATTTAAAAATCTCTGTCACAGCATCGTTCTTGTCGGTTTTCGCAAGGTTGTATAATTTGACTGTCACCTGGTCATCTGCCGAACTGATTCCCAAGGCAATCTGTTCAGCCATGACCCGTGTACTTTCCCACATAGAGTCGTATAGTATGGTGATCTGGTTTTCCTGGTAGTTGTCAGCCCATTCCATGTATTTCTCAACGATCTGTTCAGGATTCTTTCGCCAGATAATACCGTGGCTGGTACAGATCATGTCCAGGGGGAGATTGAATCCAAGTACCTCTTTGATTTTTTTGAGTACCAGGGGGCTGAACGGGGTCAGGATGTTGGCGTAGTATTTGATGCATTCCTGGAAGAGTTCTGCCTTGTCCACCCGGTCGTTGAACATAAACTCAGATGCATAATGCTGACCAAATGCATCATTGCTGAACAAAACCTCATCGCCGCTCAGGTAGGCAAACATGGAATCCGGCCAGTGAAGCATGGGCGCTTCAACAAAGGTTAGAGTTTTATCTCCCAAGCTGAGGGTGTCTCCTGTTTTAACGACTTGAAAATTCCAGTCTTTATGATAGAGGCCCTTAAGAATTTTTTCACCGTTCCTGGTGCAGTACACCGGTGTGTCCGGGATATGCCGCATCAATTCAAGCATGGCACCGCTGTGGTCATTTTCACCATGAAGGCAAACCACATAGTCAATTTTGTCCAGATCAATTTCTGCCTTTAGATTTTCAACATATTCTTGGGCAAAAGGTCCCCAGACAGTATCAATCAAAGCTGTTTTTTCCTCTTGAATCAGATAGGAATTATATGATGAGCCCCTGTGTGTTGAGTACTCATCTCCATGGAACTTTCTCAATTCCCAATCGATTTTTCCAACCCAGGTGATATTGTTTTTAACCTGAAAGCCCATATCTGCCTCCTTAAATTGTCTGTCACATTTGAAATCGGTCAATGACCAGGTCTGACCTGGTGTAAATCAATATTGTGTTCAGATAGAAAAAGCTTTTCTTATCCATTGATCAATTTAGCTGTTGTAGTTGGAATGTGCTGGTGTGGAAGATGCTAAATCGCTATAAGCATAACATTTATTCAAGGTAAACTCAAAAATTTAGACCGGCTGATGGTAGGTAAGGGATGAAATTACATCTGCGGTTCTTAATGCATTGCAAAACACTTTATTTTAACGAATTGCTGCTGTTCTGGATTTTTGTCAGGCGCTTTCCTGCCGTCAGGATCAGGTCTTTTATTTTGCTTATCTTTTCTTCATCCAGGGAGCCGGCAAACCCCACCACCCATAATGCAAGAGGCTGGGTGTCATGGGCAGCCACAGCCAGGGCATTTACCCCGGTCATATACTCTCCCCTGTCCAGTGCCACCCCGGTTTTTCTGACAGTTTCCACTTCTTTGAGATACAGATCCTGTTCCTGGATGGATGCAGGGGTGTAGGCAGGCATTCCCTTGTCCTGGAGAATCTGCTCTGCCCGGGAGGCGTCTGCCAGGGAAAGGTAGAGTTTTCCTAACGCTCCTGCCAGCAGAGGAATGGTATCGCCGGGCCTGGATGAGATCTTCATTGGGTTACGTGTCTCTGATGTTGCCATGACCAGGGCCTGCCAGGGGTGCATGAGCCCGAAAAATACGGTTTCTCCAATTCTGGTTTGAAGTTCATCCAGCACAGGCTGGGCAAGGGCTCCCAGTCTCAAATAAGTCTGGTCCTTTAAGGCCAATTCAACCACAGCCGGTCCTAATGAGAACCGTTTGGTCTCAATGTCCCGGGTCAGCGCACCTGAAGACTCAAGTGCCTTTATTAGACCGTGGGCCGTACCTTTGCTGATATTGAGTGATCCGGCCAGGTCACTGAGCCTGGGGGCCTCGTCTGCATCTGCCACCTGCCGCAGCAGGCGGAACGCCTTTTCAACCGCCGGTGCCTGATACGTCTTTTTTGATTCAGTCATATGTACTCCAAAATGATATTGTTCAGCATGATGAACATATATTTATATAAATTGCAAATCTTTTATTTGATTTTAAAATAAATTTATCAAATTAGTTTACATGTTATCTTTCCTATGCTACTGAAATAATAATGTTCCATTGAGGTTTGGCTGTAAAAGCGGGTGGCATTAAAATACAAGGGTCAATGTTATTCGCTATGCTGAACAAAAATGAGATCCATTCCGGAGGCATCATGACAAAATCCAAGGAGAGCTCCTCTCTTCAGGAGCGGGCAAAACAACGGACAACAGGCGCGTTTCGCTGTCTGTCCTGCTTTAAACGGTTATCTCCCCCAAAAGGGGCAACCCACTATACCTGCCCCCAATGCAATTATGAATGGCGGGTGGCCTGGTTCACCCCTGAGGAACCAAGGATTCGCGGTCCAGTGTGGGATTCCTATGAGCAGTTAACCCAGGCCAGAATGACGGAAAAAGGGGGGAAATAATATGGCTCTTTCACGCAAGATCGCCTATATCGACCTGACCACAGGAAAAGTCGAAACAAAAACCATTTCCAAGGAACTGCGGCGCAAGTTTTTAGGAGGCCGAGGACTGGACATGTACCTGCTGTACAACCATACCAAGGCTAATGTCGATCCTTTAGGCCCGGACAATGTCGCCCTGATCTCAGCAGGCCTGCTGGTGGGGACGCTCGCTTCGGCTTCGTCCAGGACCCATGTGGGAGGTAAATCTCCCCTGACCGGGTATGTGGGATCTGCCAATGTGGGCGGATTTTTCGGCCCTGAGATGCGACTGGCCGGATTTGATCATCTGGTGATCCGGGGAAAAGCAGAAAAACCCGTTTATCTTTTTCTTCACGATGATGAGATCGAGATCCGGGATGCCACCCATCT
>JAKSAU010001298.1 GCA_022361535.1 Desulfobacterales bacterium | reverse complement strand
TTGTTCAGAGACTATCAATAGTGTTTATGGATTGGCTTATTTATTGAGGTATTGTGAGGTTTACATTTATTCATTAACCCTTATAATAGTCGGATACCTAAAATAAGTGTTGTACACCGATGAAGAATTTAATTTGAGACGCGTGTAAATGGTTAAAAAAGATATATTCAACCATGATGTAAAAGAACAGTTCAAAGCATCTGCAAAGGACCGGCTCTATCGTTTTTTAATGGCAGACGATCAGATCAAAGGTGCAGTGGTTCATTCCACACGGATGGTAAATGAAATGCGGGCCAACCACGAACTGGGACCTTTGGAAACTTTGATCCTGGGGCAGGCTTACATTGCTTCTTCCCTTCTTTGTTCTCCTCTAAAAGGCAATGATCGGATAATTATGAATATCCAGTGCTCAGGCCCGATCAAGGGCCTGGATGTGGAAGCCAATGTGTTTGGAGAGGTGCGGGGATATTTAAAGGCAAATCCTATTGAGGTTGAAAACCCTGACAAGATTAAATATTTGTCCACTCTTTACGGTGCAGGATTTTTATCTGTAACCAAATACCTGGAAGATGCCAACATGCCTTACACCGGCCAGATTGCCCTGACCCACGGTTCCATTGCTGAAGATCTGGCGGAATATTTTTTAACTTCTGAACAGATTCCTACCGGGTTTAAGCTGAGTGTTGCTTTTGATGAAAATGAAAATGTAACAGGGGCAGGGGGGATATTCTTGCAGGCGTTACCGGGTGTAGATCCTGAAAAAGTGGCAGAAGCAGAGACATTGCTGCAATCAATTACTTCTTTGGGGGATTCGTTTGCAAAGGACCAAACCCCTGAATCTGTGGTAATGGAAACCTTTGAATCACTTTCCCCCAGATTTTTGGACAACTCCAGGGTAGAATTCTTTTGCAGGTGTACAAAAGAGCGTATGGAAAACTATCTTAAGGGTCTGCCAAAGGATGACAGAATAGATATCCGTGAGAATGGTCCTTTTCCTTTAGAAATTCGTTGCCACCACTGCAACTCTAAATATCGCTTTACCCAGGGCGAATTGGAACACTTGTAGTAAAATGCGTCTGGCAGTCGTCTCTGATATTCACAGTAATATGGACAGCTTTGATGCTGTGTTGTCAGATGCCCGAAACATGAATGTGGACCAAATTATTTCCTTGGGAGATAATATCGGCTACGGGCCTGAGCCGGAAGCGGTCATGAATACCCTTGACCAGATGGATATTCCATCGGTCATGGGAAACCATGAACAGGCCTTAACTGATCCGGAAGTGCTGGCGTCTTTTAATCCGTACGCCCAAAAAGCACTGAAGATTAATAAGTCTCTTTTGTCCATCTCATCCATGAAAAGAATTATGGAGTTTAAATCCTCTTTGGTTAAAAAGGGGTGTCGATTTGTTCATGGGCTGCCGCCGGATACCACATCCGGGTATATTTCAAAGATGCCTTTGGATCGGCTGGGTAAAATTATTGAACGGCTTGAGGAACGGGTTGTCTTTTCCGGCCATACCCATGAATTGGCCCTGTATATTTCCGGCCCAGACGGGCTTGAATATAAAAAGTTTTGGAAAACAAGAGTTTCTCTTGCAAAAGATTCAAAATATATTATAAATTCCGGTAGTGTGGGACAGCCACGTAACAGCCATAATAAAGCTACTTATGTGATATTGGATTTACTTGAAGAGTATGTTGAGTCAAGGGTTGTCCCCTACGATACCTCCCGGACGGTCCGGCTGATGAAACGGTTGGGTATTCCACGAGTATATTCGGATTTACTTGTTGGAGGCGTCCTTGACGGTATTTGACCTAAACCAAATGAAAGGAAAGGCGTTAAGATCATGTGTAACCATTGTAATGATCATCATCACCATCATCACGATCATCCCGAGATCGTTCAACTTATGCCGGTGCAAAATAATTTGTTTGCCGTATACCAGACCGATTCTCCTTTAGATTTTAGTGTTGAAACAGGCAAGGAAGGGATCAGCATTGTACCGGTTTTATTCATGGGCTTGATCCGCCACGGGGAAAAAACTATGGTAGAAGGCTTTTTTGCATCTAATTCCATTAATTCCTGTGAGGATACCGAAGGCTTTAAAGGTTATGCATCTTCTCTGGCCCATGCTGAAAAACTATACGCCTGATATCTATACCGGAATTATATTCACATCATAAACCCTGCAGTTGCAGTAAACCCAAATAAGGAGTTCACATGCATAAATTGTTAAAGGACAGCCCCGGAGAAAAAATTATGCTCCTGGGCAACGAAGCCATTGCAAGGGGAGCAGTTGAAGCAGGTGTGGCCTTTGCTACTACCTACCCTGGAACCCCCTCGTCTGAAATCTCTTTGAACCTGTTCCAGATGTCCCAGGAATCAGATCTGTATTTTGAATATTCCACCAATGAAAAGGTGGCCCTGGAAGTGGCTGCAGCGGCAGCCAACTCTGGATTGCGGACCTTTTGCATGATGAAACATGTGGGTGTGAATGTGGCGGCAGACCCCTTGATGACCCTGGCCTATGTGGGTGTGACTGCCGGTATGGTTATTCTTTCTGCTGATGACCCGGCCATGTTTTCAAGCCAGAATGAACAGGACAACAGGTATTATGCAAAGTTTGGCGGCCTGCCCATGCTTGAGCCGTCGTCTGTGGCCGAAGCCAAAGACATGATCAAAGAGGCATTTGAATTGTCCGAGCAGTTAAAGCAACCGGTGCTCATGCGTACCACCACCCGTATCAACCATTCCAATGCTTTTGTGACGTTCGGTGACATGAAGGAACGAAACACAAAAGGACGCTTTGAACGTGATCCTTTCCGTTG
>JAKSAU010001275.1 GCA_022361535.1 Desulfobacterales bacterium | reverse complement strand
GAGACAATAGGTGATCAGAATCTTGGTCCTGAGCCTCATATATCCTCCCGGAGCAAATAGCCCAGGCTCCTGTGGGTTTGGATAGGATCCAGATCCGGGGTGATTTTTTTGAGTTTTGCCCGGATATTCTTGATATGGGCGTCCACCGTCCGGTCCGTGCTCATCTCCGGGTCGTCCCAGACCAGGTCCATCAGCAGCTCCCGGGTGTAGACGCGTCCGGGATTTTTGATGAACAGGGACAGAATCCGGAATTCGTATCTCGGCAGCTCAAGGCTCCGGGAGCAGTAGGAGATCCGGAACCGCTCTTCGTCCAGTTCGAATCTGCCGGTCGGATCGGGGGCGGCGGCCGGTTTATCCCCGACCCGCCTCAGGATCGCCTTTACCCTCGCGGACAGCTCCCTCGGGCTGAACGGCTTGACCATGTAATCATCCGCTCCGATTTCCAGGCCCACCACCCGGTCGATCTCATCGGAACGGGCCGTCAGGAAGATCACCGGGATCGAGGAGAACGTCCGGATCTTCTTGCAGAGTTCCATCCCGTTATAATCCGGCAGCCCGATGTCCAGGACAATGAGATCGATCCGGCCGGATCCGGCAAGGGCGGCAACCTCCCGGCCCTCTGAGAGCCAGGTGGTTTCAAATCCTTCTGTCTCAAGGGCATACCGGATATTCTCCGCAATGGAGGACTCATCCTCAACGATCAATATATGTTTTTTCATAATTCACACATTCTTCACACTGGGTTCCAATATTTTTCACAATCGGCCCCTAACATCGAAGCAGATCCAAGGAAACGTTCCCATCCAGCATAACCAAAGGAGGTAGAAAATGAAACAGTCGTTCTTCAAAAAAATCGGGATGATAGCCTTTTTGATCGTTCTGCTGGTCATCCCGCTCCGGATGATCCTGGACATGATTCAGGAGCGCAGTTACAGGAATCACCAGGCATACCGGGAGATCGAGGCCATTTGGGGGGCTGCCCAGCATATTGTGGGCCCGGTACTCACCATCCCCTATTATGACGGAGACGGGAAAACGGGCTACGCCTATGTTCTGCCGGACATCCTGAATATCCATGCGGACCTGATGCCGGAGAAGCGGTACCGGGGGATATTTGAGGTCATCGTCTACCGCTCTGACATCTCTCTGAAAGGGACGTTTCCACGGCCTGATTTTTCCCGCTGGGGGATTGAGGACTACCAGGTCGACTGGGATGGGGCTGCCCTGACCCTGGGGCTGAACGGGCTGCGGGGCGTTCAGGAGGTGACGGCGTTCCAATGGAACGACAGCCCGGTTGAATTGCGGCCGGGAGAGGGCAGGGATGACGGTCTTTCCGGGCTTACCGGGTTCATCGAAACGGCCGGTGAAGCGGAGGCCGACCGGCCGGACAGCTTCAGGATTTCCCTGTCCGTCCATGGGTCGCGGGAGATGAGTTTCGGCCCGGCCGCCGGCACCACAGGGGTGACAGTCAACTCGTCCTGG
>JAKSAU010000461.1 GCA_022361535.1 Desulfobacterales bacterium | reverse complement strand
TTCAACTTGCCTACCCGTAGATCACACAACATCAAGAACTCAAGCTGCAACATTAATGCGTTTGGCCAGGGTCATAAATTATCTGAAGTCCAATATTGATAAATATGGAGCGTTACCTAAGCCATTCAGTCACAATGAATGTAATCAGACAAAATCCGATTTGACGGCTGAAAAAACTTCCTTTGCAGATCGTGAGAAAATAAGCGAATTATTGGTTCGTATGTTTTTATTTGACGCAAAACTTCGTGGGATGGATCTTTCAGGTAATATCTATTTCCACAAGCAAGATACAGAACTATGTGATAAGTTTATTAAAGGAATTAAAAAGATAGCTCTGATGGGAGTTAAAAATGGGCCGGTTAAATATTAATAGATTGTCAATTGGCTGTTTCAGGTACACCTGATAATATTGTTTCATCATCTTTGTGCTCATTTACATGCAAGGCAATTTCTTTTCTAACCATGGACGCAATCTCTTCAGGTTCCATATCCCGAAAATTTGAAAACGGAATCTCATCGAGTATTTTTACTTCGATGTTTTGGTGGCCTTGCAGAGTCAAAGAATGCTTTGGTAACGCATTTCGTGTATTATTAATGACAATCGGTTGAATATCCACCCCTGCATTTTTTGCCAAAATAAACGCACCAGGTTTGAAAGGTCCAAGCCGGCCATCCTTAGACCTTGTCCCTTCAGGAAAAAAGAAAACAGAGATATTTCTTTTTAGCATTGCCTCACATTTTGCCATCATTGAGGCAATACTTGTTTTGTCACCCCGCTTAAGCTTTATGTCACCGTTAAGAATCATATTCCAACCTATAAAAGGCAAATTAAAAACAGAGGCTTTTGACACCCATCTATAGGGGAATAAAAGTCGGTAAAGTACAAGGATATCAAGCTGGCTTTGGTGATTTGATACTAAGACATAATTCTTTTTTAGTTTTAATTTGTGGCGCCCGATTATTTTAATTGACCAGACAGGCATGCACCAGGTGTAAACCGATGCCCAGAATGCCGAAAATACGTTTGTTATGATCCGTCGTTGATCAAACGGAGCAGTGCACAATCGTATGACCAGTGCCATGCAAAAAAAAAGAGCTGAGGTAATACCTATAAAGAGTACAAAAAGACCTGAAAAAAGCTTATTTACAAAGGTAACGCTAAAGCTCATAGGGAGTCAGGCTCTCATATCCTGTTTCGGTTACTAAAATAGTTTGTTCAAACTGAGCTGAAAGAGAGCCATCGTTTGTAACGGCAGTCCAGCGGTCTTCTAAAACGTGAAGCTCTTTTTTACCAAGATTTATCATGGGTTCTATGGTAAAAACCATTCCCGGAACCAGCGTTACGCCTTTGCCAGGCTTTCCAAAGTGAAGGACCTGGGGTTGTTCATGAAAGTCAAGGCCAACGCCGTGTCCGACAAATTCTCTTACGACCGAGCAGCCCTGCCCTTCAGCATAACTTTGAATGGCATGCCCTATATCGCCTAAAGTTGCACCTGGTGCTACCGTTTCGATACCGCGACGAAGGCTTTCAGAAGCAACGGAAACGATTCTTTTTGCATCAGCTCCCGGGGTCCCCACAAAGAACGTTTTGTTGGCATCAGCATAATATCCGTCAAGAATCGGAGTGATATCTACGTTAACAATATCCCCGTCTTCAAGTATTCGCTCGCCTGGTATACCATGACAAATCACCTCATTAACTGAAACACAAACACTTTTGGGATATCCACGGTAATTGAGCGGAGCAGGAATGGCTCCGGCCTTTACAGTTTCCTCATGAACAAAGGTATTGATGTCATCTGTTTTAAGCCCGGGCTTAATCATCTGTTCTACTCTGTCCATGATAGACAAAAGTAGTTTTCCAGCCTTTCTAATCCCTGCTATTTGTTCTGGGGTTTTTAGAATGATATCGTACCGGTTTTTATATTCATCCTTTAGCGACACCTCAGCCTTTTTGTTTCTGCAGCAATTTTTAAATTTTTTTCCGCTACCGCAGGGACAAAGTTGGTTTCGTCCTATTTTTAATGATTTGTGCTTCATGGAGATTAACTCCTGATGACCTCACCCCATAATGAATGAGGATAGGCATTTTTAATATGAAGTTTAACCAGGTCTCCAATGACGGCCTGGTCAGAAGAGAAGTGTACAATCTTATTGGATTCGCTTCTACCAAACATTTGTTTACTGTTAACGCTTTCTTTTATGAACCCATCTCTGGGTTTAGGGCTTTCCCCTTCGACCAATACTGTTACATTTTGTCCGACCAGGCAATTGTTTTTCTTTTCTGTAAAAAATTCCTGGCGCTGAAGCAGTGTGTTCAGCCTTTCCATTTTAATGGGATCATCTATTTGATCAGGAAACTTGGCTGCAGGTGCAGATGACCTGTTGGAATAAGCAAAGGCAAATATTGAGTCAAATTCAACAGTCTCAAGCAAGTTCATAGTATCTTGAAAATCATGCTCTGTCTCTGAAGGAAACCCGACAATTATATCGGTAGACAACGCAATATCCGGTACAGCTGCCTTAAGGGCTGAAATGCGCGAAAGATAAGTTTCTCGGTTATATCCCCTGTTCATTTTTTTAAGAATGCGGTCTGATCCGGACTGTACCGGTAAATGAAGATGATTGCAGACTTTGTCAATATCATGGATGGCCTGAATCAATTCTTCAGAAAGATCTTTAGGATGTGAGGTGGCAAATCTAATTCGTTCGATGCCTTCCACTTGGCTAACCAATTTGAGTAATTGTGGAAATGAGAGGTCTTTGTTTGGTCCGCCGTATGAATTGACATTTTGACCTAGCAGGGTCACTTCTTTTATGCCGGATTTTGCAAGTACCTGGACTTCTTCTACAATTGCGTCAGGATGTCTGCTTTTTTCCTTGCCCCTGACATAAGGAACCACGCAATACGTGCAGAAATTTTCACACCCCTGCATAATTGTGACAAACCTGGAAACTTGGGTTTCATCAAAGCATGATTCATCAGGCAAAGCTTCAAAAATGCCTTTAGATTCATCGATATCAACGATTCTTCGTTGTCCTGCTGAAAGTGCTTTCAAGTGTGTTCCAAGTCTATCAAATGCCTGGGTGCCCAAAACAAGGTCCAGGTGAGGCAGGCGATCAAAAGCCTTTTTCCCCTCTTGCTGAGCCACACAGCCTGCCATAACAGTGACCAGGTGTGGCCGCCTTTTTTTTGCCTTTGCAAAACGCCCCAGAAAACTGAATGCTTTTTCTTCAGCCTTATGCCTTATGGCACATGTGTTACAAAGTATAAGATCTGCCACATCCATGTTGTCAGTTTTTTCATATCCGTTTGCATGAAGTATTGCCGCCAGTTTTTCCGAGTCATACACGTTCATCTGGCACCCAATTGTGTTGATAAAGGCTTTGGGTTTATCGTTCTTCAAAATAAAAGTCCTTCTTTAAATCTTCAATAACCATGAAGGCCGTATCCTGTTGTTCCGGGGATATTGTCAGCTTTATATGTCCGGTTGCAGAGTCAAGGGTGGTCACCACGGCAAGACCTTCATAGGCCTCAAATATGAATCTGATGAAGCCAATTTTGGTTTTTTCCACCACATATTCTTTAACAATGGTTTGCATTATATAATAGGCTAATTTTTATAGTTATAAAACCTGCAATATACCATTAATACGTAGTATTACTCAATTAAAATATTAACACCTCCTTCGCAAAGATAGCTTATTGGATATTTAGGCAATTGACATGGTTCGGTAGAGCCGATATAACCCCTTCAACCCATGGAAACCCAACTCACATACGCGGACCCGGACCTGAAAATTG
>JAKSAU010000541.1 GCA_022361535.1 Desulfobacterales bacterium | reverse complement strand
TATCAAGGGTTTGAAGGGCAATAAGCATGGCACGATCCAGGCTTTGGCGGGTGGGCGTGTCCGCTGCCAGGATATGGGGACAGACAGTTTTGGTCATCAACTGAAGCTCCCATTCACTGACCTGGGCCTTGGGCACAAAGAGCATGACCTGTTCATCTTCCCAGACGATCAAGGAGTCCGAGCCCTGGTCGTTCATGTCTGTACGCTGGTTGGATTGAATGGCCCTGATATAGGCCGGGAAAAATTCTTGGTCATAAGTGGCTTTGTAGTCCTGGATAAAATCAGTTACCAAGTCTCCGCAGGAAAAACAGTGGTAGGGATTTCCCTGGTCGTCAGAAATCTTTTCCGGCACCATGGCATTTTGCTGGTGGATCATTTGGTGTGAGGCATGCAGCCTGTCACCGGACTGTGCAAATCCGAATCCATAGTTCCATCCCCAAAGAGAGGAATTAAAAAAAAGTGCATCTGTTTTTTCTGACTCAACAGCCTTTGCAACAGAAAGCCGCAGTGCTTCAAGTTCCCGGGGGGTAAAAGGCCTTTGTGTTGCAGGCAATTTCAGTCCTAATTCCTGGGCCAGTCGTACGTAAACGCGTTGGTAATACAGGTGACGGATGCCTGATATATCTGAAAGGGTGAGGTCTTTTACGTTGTACCGGATTTCATCATTGGCCATATTTGAGGCAAAATGTCCCCATGGAATATATGAATTGCGTCGCAGGTACTCGAACACATGAGTATCTTCTATCGCCTCACCTATGATTTCGCTGTTCCCCTGTATGCCGGGTCTTAAGACCATTACCTCTTTATATGAATCAGGCAGGCAGGGATTATTGCCCAGGATATCATAGAGGTCATGATCGTGTATGACAGGCTCGGGTCTTCCAGGTTCTATTTCATTAAATGCTACGCCTGTCGGTGGCATATCCTTGCCACTGTCAAAAAGAAGGTCGCAGGATTTAGCAGCCAGGGCGGCCAGTTCTTTCGGATCTGTGGACGCCTGGGCCAGGGCCAGCAGCAATGGCCGCGGAAGAAGGTCCAACACTGGGGGCAGGGAAGGCGCTTCTTTAGTTTCTTTGTTTTGCCATTCAACCAGATTTTTTGTCAGGGAGCAGTCTGGGCTCGGAGGCAATGCTATAGCATCCGGTTTTGCCGCTTTCCTATCTGCCCAGGCTGAATTGATAAATGTGGTGCCCCTGAAAGGAAATGCATTGGCAATTTCATAGATCCTATCGGTTTTATCTGCACTAACTGTAGATGATGGAAAATTGATTTGGTTTTCTACAGGGCTATCGTCAAAAAGCCTTCCCAGGACATCTTTCTGGGTATTCTGTCTTAGGTTTTCCACCTCAAAGCCGGGGTTATGGATGCCGACTTTAAAAGTCCCTTCCGGGCTGACGCAGGTCCTGAGGGGCATGGTTACATCTCCGGTGCCTGTGACGGCACCAGGCAAAGAAAGGCAAATGCAGAGTCAGAGGTGTTTCTAAACTGGTGTTCTGCATTCGGCGGTACATATACGGCCGAACCGTTTTTGATAGAGTGCCATTGATCTTCAATAAAGACTTCTCCCTTGCCTTCAAGGACAAACACTTCATGTTCCCAGTCATGGCTGTGTTTGGGCGTAAATCCCTCAGGACCGATCTCAAACCTGCGCATACAAAAATTTGCAGCACCGTCTTCTTTGCCGATTAGTACACGTCCGGCAACGTTTTTAACAATATCGCTGTTCATGGCAATTGGGGGAATATCTGTATAATGTGTCACTTTCATCAGGCAACTCCTTGATTCTGGCTTATCTTGGCTAAGGTTTAGCTGTTGGTTTATATTAAAAATTAGGTGTTGAACCAGTTCTTGTCAATCCCGGGTTGGGCATGAGGTGTTTTATAAAAATCGATCCAAACCGGTTTGTAAGGATCTGAATATATTTAAGTCCTGGGGCATGTCACTTAGAAAAGAAAAGTCGGTAAAGTCAAAACCTGGTGCCACTGTGCATCCCACCAGGGTGTGGCTGCCTGTTGTTTCGGCTGCCTGCCACGTGCCTGCAGGAACCACAGCCATAAACTGTTTGCCTGGCCCAATGGTCTGCTTTTCTATGCCAGTTCCATTGAACAGATAAAGGGTCAGGGGATCTCCATCATAAAAATGCCAAATCTCGTCATGGACTACGCGGTGAAACCGGCTGACCTGGCCCCGGGTCAATAAAAAGTAGATATGTGTGGCTGCATTCCGCGGTGCTTTTGCAAGATCAGAATCAACGATTAGATCCGATCTGTATATTTCTCTGAAATATCCGCCTTCCGGATGGGGGGCAAGGTTGTATTTGTCGATCAGCGATTTCATTTCTATGCTGCTCCTATTTTGTGGGGATCGGACCAAAACTTAGAGAACTCGTCTTATGGCCATCATCCGGTCTGCCTTGTCTGAATCTGACAATGCAGACCAAGGGGTATCAAAACAAGGATCAAAAACCTGGGGGTTGTCTTCAAGTGCAAGGTCCAGCCAGGACATGGGATTAAACATGCCGGAATCATCATCTTTTGCGGCCTGTTCAGCCGCCCCCCTGACAAAGGCCATCAGGTCGGGTGCTTTTTTTGAATTGTCTTCTGAGGTTTCCTCTGTAAAAGGGTTGTACCCGGGTTTTTTATAAAGGATTCCTTTACCCTCAAGAATATCGGGCCGGTATACTTCTTCAGTCCATGCTTCAGGTTCAAATTCTTCAAATGCTACAGATACGGACCGCTCTTTACATCCTGTGACTTCAACAACGTTTTGTGCAATTTTTTCAGCAAGCTGTGTTTTCTGGTCATCGGTTCTGCCGGAATAAAGTTTAACAATAATATGGGGCATTACTTTTCCTTTCTTGAGGTGATCACCCTTTGAGGCGGATGAACTCTAACCTATGGGTGATGGGTTTTCACGTGTCATATTTTTCTCAATGCTTATCTGATTTTTACCGGTCTTTCAAAACATTTTTCCACTGAGGCATCAAAGCATGTTTATGTCTTGACACTTAGACATCTTTATGGTTTTATGGAATCAAGCGGGATCAGATGAATGTATAGAAAAATAAGAGGGTTACATGAGCGAGAAAAACAAGGTGAAACAGTTGACCTTAAGGATGCCGGAAGCACTTCATAAAGAATTCAAAATAACAGCGGTAAAACAGGGCCGGACAATGGGAGAAGTAACCATAGAATTGATCAGGAAATATGTGAGTAAAGCATCTGATCCCTTGTGATACACCCATATATCATTAAGGAGGATGTCATGCGTTTTTCAGATTTTTTTGTCCCCAAGTATCTGCACTCCAATCCCAAAGTGCGGATTAAATTTATCAACAACACAAAAGATGTGAAACTGTTAGAACAGATGATCGAAAAAGATGAAGACAACGAGGTTGTCAACGCTGCCAGAGATCGTCTCCATGCACTGACAGTTACCACATCTTCTTAAGGGGCAATCCTTGATTCAATGGCATCCACGGCATCCTGTGCCGCATCTTTGAGATCGTCGTGGTCCATTCTGTCCATGCGCTCAACAATCCAGGCCCTTGTCTCAAGGTTGCCGATTTCTCCCAGGGCATAGAGGATGTCGCCCTGGACGGGAATATCATGTCTGCCAAATTCCTGCATTAGAAC
Source organism: Desulfobacterales bacterium (assembly GCA_022361535.1). The sequence continues at coordinate 8,824 of JAKSAU010000541.1, read as the reverse complement.
CGGAGCAAGCGCTGCACACAAGTTCGGTGACTGTTCTGCCATGGCTTCTGCCACCACCATGGCGCCAAGCCTAACAGACCAGGTTTCGTGAAGTAGCAGACCTGCAAATCCTTTAAAAAGTGTTCCGGATTTGACCATCTGTTCTGTGATCCAGTCAGCCCGTCCTTCTTCAAGAATTGTTTTTAATGTGTCTGTGCCAAGTTGGGCCGGATCCCGGTTCAATATCATATTGATCACTTCATGGGAGGGAACAGATCCGGTCCATCGAAAATCGTTGTCTAAAATCAGGCAAGGGGCGGCCATGACCTGATCCGCCTGTGCTTTTTCAGGGAACAGCGAGCCATCTATGATATGCAGACGGATGTTTTTGCAGTAGGCAGCCAAAGGGATCAACATGTCTACCATCACAGGGCAATGGGGACACTGGAGAGCAATATACAGGGTCAGCTCGCTTGGCAGATCAACCTTGTCCAGCATCTGTTTGACTCCTTGGGGTAGAGCCGGGTCATCAAGGTTTTCAATTCCTTTTAAAAAAGGGGCAAGTTCTCTTTCCATCGGCAGGGCAGAGTAAATAATATTTTCCTTTAAGGCAAACCCGGGCAGGGTGGCATCAGTGTCGCTTTGCTCCCATCTGACGGATGGTGACAATGTTTTCCATTTTCTTGTAAAAGCGGTAAACGTTGCCTGTTCCGGGTGGTCTGTGTCCAGGATTTCGATGGTCACGTTCCCCGGGGCATTCCAGTCCTGAATGGTTTTTTGAGCTGCTTTATCCATGAATATCCTCCGGCTGCATGGGTTTATTCTGCCACCTGGCAGTTTATCAGAATCCGGCTTTTAAATTAAGGGGAAATCATGTACATAAATGCCTGACAGCAATATAAAGGGCATCGTATATGAAATTTACAGCAGATTTACACATTCACTCCAAATATTCCAGGGCCACGGCGAAAAATCTTGACCTTGAACACCTTTACCATGCCGCTCAGGTCAAGGGGTTAAGCCTTGTTGGAACAGGTGACTTTACCCATCCGGCCTGGATGGAGGAACTTGAAACAAAACTTGAAGAAACCGAACCGGGGCTATTCTCATTAAAAAAAGAGATTGCAAAAGAGATTGACCCCAAAGTACCCGAATCCTGCCGGGGTCAGGTGCGTTTTATCCTGCAGGCTGAAATTTCAAATATCTATAAGAAGGATGACAGGGTCCGCAAAAACCATAACCTGATTTACATGCCGGATATTGAAACGGCCAAACGATTCAACGCCCGGCTGGATGCCATTGGAAATATTAAATCCGACGGCCGCCCTATATTAGGCCTGGATGCAAGAGATCTTCTTGAAATCATGCTGGAGATTTCTGATCGAGGTTTTTTTGTACCTGCCCATATCTGGACCCCTTGGTTTTCCATGTTCGGATCCAAATCCGGATTTGATACCATTGAAGAGTGCTTTTCCGATTTAAGCCATCATATCTTTGCCTGTGAAACCGGATTGTCCTCTGATCCCCCAATGAACTGGCGGGTGGAAAATTTGGACAATGTCCGGTTGATTTCTAATTCCGATGCCCATTCACCTGGCTTTTTAGGGCGAAACGCCTCGATGTTTGATACTGACTTAAGTTTTTCCGCAATCCGCAATGCCCTTGAAACCCATGATCTCAAAGCATACCGCGGTACCTTGGATATGTACCCGGACCAGGGAAAATATCACTATGACGGTCATAGAAAATGCAACGTCCGGTTAAATCCTGATGAAACAGCTGCCCTTGGCGGCCTGTGTCCGGAATGCGGCAAACCTTTAACCCTTGGTGTGTTATACCGGGTGCGAGAATTGGCCAGCCGCCCTGAAGGGTATGTACCTGAGAACAGGCATCCTCACAGCTACGTTGTACCCTTAGCCGATATCTTGTCTGAAATTTTTGAGGTAGGTCCCAAAACAAAGAAAGTCACAGGTTACTATGATAAGGCCATAGAGGCTTTAGGGCCTGAATTGCCCATTCTGACTGAAAAATCTATCGAAGAAATCGAAACCTCAGGCGTTCCCCTGCTTGCAGAGGCTATTGAAAAAATGCGGGCCGGCGACCTTTATATCGACCCGGGCTATGACGGGGAATACGGTAAGGTCAAGATCTTTACCCGGGAAGAAAAAGAGGCCATCAGGGGGGAGAAAAACCTGCTTTTTGACCTGCCCAAGAAAAAGAAGCGAACAAAGACAGTTAAACCGAACAGCGCACCTGCAAAGAAACCTGAACCCAAGGTAAAACTGCGCAAAAAGAAGGCACAATCCAATGCGCCTTCAATACCAAAGCACGTCCTGGATGGATTGAATCCGGAGCAGGAACAGGCTGTGAAATCCGATTCTAAAGCTGTATTGATTCAGGCAGGCCCGGGTACCGGAAAAACAAGAACATTAACAGCCAGGATCGCCTGGCTGGTATCGGATCAGAACGTGTCGCCCGAGAGTATCCTTGCATTGACGTTTACCAATAAAGCAGCAAGAGAGCTTGCCCACCGCATTAAAGCCTTTATGCCCCAGGGAGAAGGTCAGGTGATGGCAGCCACGTTTCACGGGTTTTGCCTTAAAATGCTGAAAGCTTACTCTGGATTTGACAGAGGGCTGATGGAAGACGGTCATCGTATTGAGATTCTTAAGGCGGCTGCAGACAAAGCAATGAATGGAGATAAGACGCCAAAGAAACGACTCAAACAGATAGACAATTGGATCAGCCTTTGCAAACAGCAGCTTTTAGGACCTGAAGATGATCTTTCCAAGGTCGCAGGTGACTTTGAACAAGCCCTTGCCCCAATTTATAAGGCCTATAATCAACTCTGCGAGGAAAAGAACCTTGCAGATTTTGAAGACCTAATTTTCATATGTTTTAAGTTGTTTTCACGTGATGCGGCACTTTGCCGAAAGGTAAGGGAACGATTTTCCTATATATTTGTGGACGAGTACCAGGATTTGAACTTGGGACAATATGAATTGGTAAAACTGTTGGCATTCGAAAACCGTATTTTTGTGATTGGCGATCCTGATCAATCCATTTACGGATTCAGGGGATCGGACAACCGGTTTTTTAATCAGTTTGCTTCCGATTATCCGGGATGTGAAAAGATACGTTTGAAACAAAACTATAGATCCACCCAGACAATTCTGGATGCTTCATACCAGATGATCTCTACCGGGAGTGCTGATAACACCCAGGACCGCAAAATTTATTCGAGCCTGGATGGCACGCAGCAGGTTGTGATCAAGGAAAGCGCCACCCAAAGTGCTGAAGCCGTGGCCGTAGGAAAAATGATTGAACAAATGGTGGGTGGTTTGTCGTTTTTGTCCATGGATACGGGCATGGGTCAAAATGAAGATGGGAAGGAATATTCGTTCTCAGACTTTGCAGTATTGTACAGGACCCGGAACCAGTGTGAGACCTTTGCCAGGGCATTTGAAAAAGCAGGCATTCCATATCAAACTGCTGACCGCCAGACCTGGGAAGATATGGACGGCATCAAAGAAACCTTGGGGTTGATGCGCCTGGTACTGGGTCGAGCAACACCTGAAGACCTGAAGCTATTGGAAAAGTACAATGACCGGATCAACGCGCATCATCTGCCAAAAGACAGCACGATGCTCCTGGAGACCATTGGGCAATGGCAAAATATTTCCAAAACGATTGAATCAGATGAACACCTGTCAGAAGCTTGGAATCGCCTTAAGGCCTTGGCAGGTATTTATCCAAATCCAAAAGATCTACTTGATAATCTTCGACTGGATCAGGATATAGATTTTCTGGAAAAGGGTGTGGAGAAAGTCTCTCTTATGACTATGCATGCGGCAAAGGGGCTTGAGTTCCCCGTGGTCTTTGTAACCGGATGCGAGACCGGAATGATTCCCTATGCCCGAGACGGTAAGACTGTTGAAGATCCGGAGGAAGAACGCCGTCTGTTTTATGTAGCCATGACCCGGGCTATGGATATTCTATGTTTGACATATGCAAAAAAAAGACGCATATTCGGCATCGACAAGCCCCGTGAACGGTCTTGTTTTATTGACGATATTGAAAAAGAACTGGCCCGGTACGAGCAGGCTGCCCGGCTAAAGAAAGAAAAGAAAAAAACTGAAGTCCAGTTGGAATTGTTCTGATCGGATAAGACTGCTGCCTGACAGAAACTAAACCAGAAGAAAAGAATAAATACGAAATATGGAAAGAGCACCCTTTAAAAAAATTGAACTTGAAAACAATCATTGTCTTGAAATTTTTGACGATTCCAGGAAAATAGGGGCAGATGCCTATGTTGTCATAATGACCGCTAAAATGGAAATTCCGGTAGTGCAGGAGTTGTTTACCATAGAACACATGGCCAAAGATACCTTTGATGATATTCTTGAGACCCTGGGGTCCCCAATCGTCTATCAATACAAGGTTGAACGGAATATGATCATGGACCATGAAAAAGACGAGATCTTTGAAGGACTGGTTGATACGTTCCTGGATAATACGGGGCAGTATGTAGCCAAGCCAAGTTTTCCGGAAAAGCTGGTACTAAAGGAATACAGGGAAAGGATTGAAAAGCGGAATAAAAAATAAGACCACTTTGGGCAGGCTTGCTTTTACCAATGCGCTTGCCGTTTCCGTCTGGGTTCTAGTTGCCCTGTCCAGCCCATGTTTAGGTCAGGGCAATATTTACAGGTATATTGACGCTGACGGGGTAGTTCACTTTACCAACACCCCCACTACGGCAGGATACACGGTCTATATCAGGGTTAAAGAAAAGTCAGCAAAAAATGTAAGGTCCGCACCTAGGTCGTATGACAAGATCATTCAAAAAGCCGGTAAAAGATACGGCGTGGAAGCGGCTCTAATTAAGGCGGTGATTCAGGTGGAGTCCAGCTTCAATCCCAAAGCCGTTTCCAAGAAAGGGGCCAGGGGGTTGATGCAGATTATGCCTGAAAACGAGTCGGCCCTCAATATTTCAAATCCATTTGATCCGTCCCAGAATATAATGGGTGGCACCCGGTATCTAAAGCGGTTGATAAACCGTTACAATAGGGAACTGGGGCTTGCCCTTGCCGCCTATAATGCCGGTCCCACCGCAGTTGACCGGTACCGTGAGATACCACCCTATGCAGAAACCCAGGCCTATGTAAAAAAGGTCATGGAACTTTATTCTCAGTACAAACGAATTTAAAAATCTTTTTGAATTTCTTTGATAAACTTGATCAGTTTATCCCGCATATCAGGCCGTTTCAGGGAATATGCCAGGTTAGCCATCTGGAACCCTGCCTTGTCCCCGCAGTCAAACCGGGTACCTGTAAATTTGTAACCAAAAATCGGCTGTTCGGTTAATAAACCTTTCATGGCGTCGGTCAGTTGTATTTCTCCGCCAGCACCTTTTTCTTTCTTCCCAAGGTAATCCCAAATTCTTGGTGTGAGAATATACCTGCCGACAATGGCCAGGTTAGATGGGGCGTCTTCAGGTTTTGGCTTTTCGATCATATCATTGATTTTGACCATTTCATCTTCAAGGGGGCCGGCATCCAATATGCCGTACTTGTCAGTCTGATCTTTCTCTATTTCCATTACCGCGGCAATGGAGGCTCTGAAACGATCAAATTTTTCAACCATTTCAGTGAGCACAGGCTTTCCTTTAGTCTGAATCATATCATCTGCCAGGAGCACTGCAAAAGGTTCATCCCCTACTATATCCCTGGCGCACCAGATGGCATGGCCAAGCCCTAAGGGTTCATGTTGGCGCGTATACACAATAGTGCCGGTTCTGGGGACCAGTTCCTGGATCTGTTTGAGCAATTCGGTTTTACCCTTGGCTTCAAGGCTTGCTTCGATTTCGACACTTCTGTCAAAATGGTCTTCCAGTGCTTTTTTAGCCCTGCCGGTAACAAAGATGATCTGTTCGATACCTGCAGCAAATGCTTCTTCAACCGCATACTGGATAATAGGTTTGTCTACTACGGGCAGCATCTCTTTGGCCATCGCTTTGGTTGCCGGAATAAAACGGGTACCTAATCCGGCTACAGGGAAAACCGCTTTTTTTACCTTCATAATCGCTCCTTGAACGGGTGAAATGGGAATACAAATGAGTAATTCTCACTCTTTTAAAAAGGAATAACTGTGATGTCAAATTTATTTTTAAATGAATTGGTTGCACTGTTTCTGTGTCGGCTTGCTCTGTACGGGCTATCCGATTGACATCATTGTGTTTTTTCTGTATAGTCCAGACCTTTAAATGACCTGTTATAAATTGATGAGGAAATCATAAATGACCGATAAAAACCAGACCGACCAGATAATGAACAGTGCTGAAATCCCCCCGGAGCAGATGAGTCTGCAAAGCAAGTTCAAGTTTAAGTGCCACAAGGGTGTAAGCTGCTTTACAGATTGCTGCCGTGGTATCGATATAATGCTGACCCCTTACGATATCCTGACCATGCGCAGAAAACTTGATATGCACTCGGAAAAGTTTCTAGCGATATTTACCACCCCCCAGATTTTAGAGAGAGCAGACATGCCTGTGGTCACCCTGAAACTGCTGGATGATGAACGCCAGTCCTGTCCTTTTGTGGAAGACAAAGACGGCTGTGCCATCTATGAGGACCGCCCCACGACCTGCCGGTATTATCCTCTGGGTGTCGGTTCTTTGAGCTATTCGGGTGAGCAAGGTGAAAAGGATGAATTCTTTTTCACTATTAAAGAGTCACATTGTAAGGGATTTGAGGAAGAGGACGATTGGAGTGTTGCTGAGTGGCGTGAAGACCAGGGTGTGGATTTGCGGGACGAAGTCAATGAAGGGTGGCTGGATCTCATGGTGAGAAAAAAATCTTTGCCACCAAGCATGCAGCTGTCTGAACAGGCCAAACAAATGTTTTTCATGGTCTGCTACAATATTGATAAGTTCAAAGCATTTGTATTCGAATCAAGTTTTCTTTCCCGGTACCAGATTCCTGAATCACGGATCAATGAAATCAAATCCGATGATGTGAAACTTCTCCAGTTTGGTTTTGAATGGCTTAAAGCCACTTTTTTCCAGACAGACGAAGAGGATTTTACGGTTAAAAAAGAGGAAAAATAGACTCTTATTTGAATAATCCAAATAAGAAACCGGTCAGTTGAAAAAGGGCCATGGACATTTTGTCCATGGCCCTTTTAATATTTTAGGGGCATAGGATCGACATGTTATTTTTTAAGGCCATGTATTGAAAAGATGGCTTTAAGCTGTTTAGCTCCAAATAGTTAAACATTAATAAGGTGCTTCGCTTAAGATACCAATGTGCAATAAAAGATTAGATCTAACCGAAACATTCAGAGAGGGATTGAATGGGGAAATTGTCTGTCAGCTGCAGAGGGGAACGCTCTTATGAGTTCATACCTGAAACAACAGCTCTTTTGGCGATAGATTTTCAAAAGGAATTTTTTGAAGACGGCAGTGGAGAATGCCTTGATGATATGCGTGCTGTTTTACCCCGGGCTGCAGAGCTTTTATCCCTGGCAAGATCGCTTGGGATGAGAGTGATCCACACACGGGAGTCCTACCAACCTGACTTAAGTGATGTCAGCTCCTATAGGTGTTCGTTGGGATATGTCGGCAGACCAGGCCCCTTAGGACGTTTCTGTATCCTTGGTGAGCCCGGGCATGAGTTTGTCGATACCCTGCGGCCAAAGTCTGGTGAAACTGTTATCGATAAAGCAAGTTTCGGTGCTTTTTACAATACCAATCTCGACGATCTGTTGAAACAGCAAAAAATAGATCACCTTATCTTATGTGGTGTCACAACCCAGTGCTGTGTCCATTCCACACTTCGAGAAGCCGTTGATCGCGGCTACTGGTGCCTGACTGTAGCAGATTGCTGTGCCGCTTGTGACCCAGACATGCATGACATGGCATTAAAAATCATCTCAGGTGAAGGACATCTTTTTGGCTGGGTTGCGGATTTACAGAATATTGAGAACTGTATATCGTCGTTTGAATAAGCCACAGAATTTAACGTGTTCAGTTTTTCACTATTAATAATGAACGCGTTCGTTTGCAATGCTTTAATTGATAACGATTGCGTGATTTGTTACATCTTTTTAAGATGAATATATTTTCTCCGTTTTCAAAGTTTTGAAATTTTGGTATTGGCATAGAATACGGATTTAATAGCTATTTATTCATTCACAAGGGTATATCTTATGAGCGGAATCAGAATTCTTGCGTGTATAGTCCTTTGTAATTTATTTCTTTCAGTCAATGTCCCTTTATGTTTTGCCGATGCAGTTGATATGGCCAACAACGGCATGAAGGCCTATAAAGCAGGGGATAAGAAAAAAGCAAAAATACTCTTAAAAAGCGCTTTAAAATCCAATGAACTGTCAAAAGAAAATTATATCATTGTGAATAATCAATTATGTGATGTCCTGCAGTCTGAGTTGGAAAATAAAAAGGCTGTAGATTGTTATTCCGAGTCGCTTTACCTTGATCCTGACAATCCTGAGGCCCTTATTGGGCGAGGTATGCTGTATTATGATATGGGGTTAACACAAAGGGCCTTAGAAGACTTAACCCTTTATACGCAAGTATCTCCAAAAGATCCAAATGGGTTTATTAAAAAAGGATTGGCGTACCGGGAATTGAGCAACTATGATCAGGCTATTTCTGATCTGAGCCATGCGGTTTGGCTTAGACCTCAAAATGCAGATGTATATATTCATCGCGGAAAAACCTATGTAAAGGCACGAAACTATAATTTAGCTTTGGCTGATTTTGAAAAAGCCATGAAGTTTGCTCCTGAAAATCCATATACCTACGAAGCAATGGCCTGGTTTTATGCAG
>JAKSAU010000401.1 GCA_022361535.1 Desulfobacterales bacterium | reverse complement strand
TCTGCGTCTTTCCGGTTCGAAATATCAATGGTATAACCGATCATTCCATAGATTTCATCTCTTTGATTTTTCAGGACAGACAATGAAATCAGGGCGTGAAATTCATTGCCATCCTTGCGGACCAGCTTGGTTTCGTATTCCAAACCGCCTTTGGATAAAAGTTGGGGAATAATCTGGTTTTCCAACTTTTCATGAAACGCTTTAGGGTACACTTGGCTTACATGATTTCCGATAATCTCTTGGGCCGTATATTGGAACAAGGCTTCCGATCCCTTATTCCAGGTCGTAATGGTGCCGTTTAAATCCACTGATATTACCGAATCATGGACTTGACTGATTATCTGGGATTGAAGCTGTAACTTTTCCTCAATCTTTTTGCGTTCGGTTATATCCTGCAATGTGCCAAACAATCTTACAGGCTCTCCATCCTTGTTATAATCCGCTTCTCCCTTTGCCCATATCCATCGTTTATTTCCGTCTGGATGACGAATCGGGTAAAGAAATTCGCATTCGCCTTCAGTGTAGATGCGCTCAAGTTGAGCATTATGATAATCATGGAATTCCGGAAGAATACATTGCATCAAATCGCTGTATTCTAACTGATCCATTTCAGGATCCAAACCGTAAAGTTCGTAGGTTTCACGCGGCCATATAACGGCATCTTTTTCTACGTCATATTCCCACCATCCGGATTTCCCCAACTTGTTTGCCATTTCAAGTTTGCGGGTGACATCGAGAAGGGCCATGTCATTCTTTTTTCGCTCTGTGATGTCTGCGGCAAGTCCTTCGATCACAAACTCATTGTCACCCTCCGTGATCACAATGGACCGGTCTTGGAACCAATGCCATTTGCCGAATTTGTCTTTTATTCGATACTCAATGTCGAATGATTTTCCAGCTTTTGCCTGGAAAATCGTATTTTCAACTTTTTTCTGGTCTTCAGGATGAATGGATTGATTCCAGACAAAAGGATTTTCCATCAGATACTGAACAGGATATCCCAATATCTCCTCAACCCGTTTTGATACGAAAAAGCCACCGGCTTTCTCAGAGAACCGATATAAAATCTCGGGTGAATTATCCACAAGATTTTTATAGTCTTTTTCACTATTCTGAAGTTTTTTCAGTACTTCTTTCCGTTCTTTTTCAGCGCGCTTTCTTGTACTGATATCATCTACCAGCCAGATCACACCTTTATCTAAATCAGTGGGAGTTTCAGGATCAAGAGCTTTGCCGGAAAGAATGCACCAGACAGAGGTACCATCTTTCTTTTTGAGTTGATACTCAATTTGGAGCATTTCCTTTTGACTTAAGCGGTTGTAGTATTTTTCTCCAAACTCATGAAACCGCTGTTCTGACAGGTGCAACTGCTGCATTGAAATTCCGGTCATTTCTTCAGGAGAATCATAGCCTAAAATGTCAGCCAGGCGCTGGTTGCCCCTGTCCAAAAATCGTCCCCCTTTAAGGGCCATAATTCCAACTTGGCTGTTGTTAAATAATGCCTCAAGCTCGGAAATTTTCTCAGACAGTTGATTTGTACGCATCCTTACCTTGTTTTCCAAATCACGATTCAGATTTTGCAGGTTTTCTTCAGCAAGAACCCGTTGGGTAATATCATTAAATGTACTAAATACCTGGTAAGGTGCTGAATCCTTCTCATGGAATTGTGGAATAGCGTTGATCAGCAGCCAGTGATTTTGATTGTCTTCGGGGTTGTAAACACCCATAACAACATCATGAACCGGTTTGCCCGTATTAAGGGCGACCATTGCTGGGTGCTCTTCTCCCGGGAAAGGAGAACCATCCGGATAAATTGTTTTCCACATAGGGTCAATTGATTTACGACCTTGCATTTGAGGTAAAGACAATCCCAGAATTTTTTGTGAGGCTTCATTGGCATTGATAATGGCACCTGTATTATCCTGATAAACAACGCCAACTGCTGCGTTGTGAAAAAGATCTGAATGCATGGACTCCGCTTTTTTTCTCTGCTCAGCTTCCTTTTTATACCGCAATTTATCATCAATCTGACTGGATAAAAACCGGGCAAACGCCTGGTTATAGTCGAGAATTAAAGCCACCTTTTCTCTTGAGAACACAGGCACTTCATCAAGGGCAGACATATATGCTTCGGTGGGGAAACCGTATTTTTGGGCCCTTTTTTGAAACAGTGATTTATCAAGTATTTCGTCCTCATACCGAAATTGACCCAAAAAAATGGTAACAATATGTATCCCATCGCATATAACAGGGATACCTATATCCCAAAGCCCATTTTCGCACTTGTAGGCAAGGGAGTCTCCTTTTTTAATTTTTCCGGCTATTTTTGTATCACTTTCAATACAAAGCGCATTTGTTTCAGGATGCTTTCTGTGAAACTCTGTACAAATCCTCTGCCACCCTGCTCCCGCATATACCTCGCCTGAAACGGCATCAATTACACCGACAGGCACACCAGATGCTCTATAATTGCTTTCAACCATATTCTTAAGTGCATCCAGGTCAATTAGGTCACCAAATGAACTGCTCATCGCCCCTCTTTTCTTACCAAACTATTTGTCAAATCCATGAGCTTCTTGAACGAAAACCAACAGTATCTTTATCGACATGTCGATTTACAAAATCCAAGCCAGCTTATTGAATTATGGAAAGCATTTTAGTTTTTGATCTAAAAAGAATACACTATCCAAAAAAACAACGCAAATAGGCATAATACTTTGGATTTGAGCACTAATGCTCGGAACCTAACCTTTGTTTACGTTAGCAACATGCTTTATCTCCTGAAGACGAATCAGACGTTTCTATAATCGTTGCAATCCGATCTCTTTGCGGCAAAATCAAGATAGATAGACCACTTTAAAAAAGTCCTTGTTTAACTTGATGTGTTGTGACCAGCACTTTTGTCCAGTAGCATTCTTACTTCCTTAACAATAGTATGGCCTGATATTGGTTTTTTTAAATAACTTTTTATGCCCATTTTATCTACATCGTTACCATTAAATTGATTACTGAAACCGGTACATAAGATGATTGGAAACTTAGAATTAATTTTAAGGATTTCACCGGCCAGTTTATCTCCTGTCATACCGGGCATGGTCAGATCCGAGATTATAATATCATAGCCAGACGGATCTTTCTTAAATGCCTCCAACGCTGAAAGCCCATTACTGTGAAGCTTTACACGGTAGCCATAAGCTTTGAGAAAATCGGCATACACCTTTCGTATCTGCTCTTCATCATCAACAACCATGATCGTTTCATTGCCTTTATGGTCAGATGTCCAGTGATCAAATTCTACTTTGGTTCTTCCCCGTCGTTCTACGATTGGAAAATATATTTTAAAATGGGTTCCCACCCCGGGTTCACTCGACACATCCAGAATACCGTTATGCTCCTCAATTATCGCATGGACGAGGGCCAGGCCGATTCCAGTACCTTCCCCGACACCTTTGGTTGTAAAATATGGCTCAAACGCTTTTTCCAAGGTATTTTTATCCATTCCGATACCTGTATCCTTGACTTCCAGCAGCAGATATTTCCCAGTAATATTCTCAGTGCCTTGAAGACTTGTTTCTTTTGCAATATCAACATCGGATAAGGAAACCGTCAGGGTACCACCTGCCTCCTTCATTGCCTGATATGAGTTTGTGCAAAGATTCATGACGATTTGATGGATCCTTATGGGATCTGCATGAATCATGGATTTAGACTGGAGAGAAGTTTTTATGTCGATGTTTGACGGAATAGAAGCCCTTAATAATTTCAGCGCCTCTTTGACCTCATAAATTATCGGAAAAGATCGCATTTTGTATTCTGTCTGCCTGCTGAATGTCAAAATCTGCTGAACCAATTCTGCGGCTCGTTGCGCCCCCTTGATGACCTGATCAATATTCCTTGACGCCTTTTCAGAGTAGTCGATGTTGCCCTTTGCAAGCTGCGAAAATCCAAGTATACCGGATAAAATATTGTTAAAGTCGTGGGCAATACCTCCTGCAAGGGTACCAATCGCCTCCATTTTTTGAGTCTGCCTTAGATGAAGCTCCATATTTTTTATCTCTGTTACATCACGAAATACCGCTAATTTTGAAATCCTGCCATCCTGGTGGGAAATCGGCGTGTTTGTAACATGATACGTTTTGCCATTATCAGGAATATTGATCTCACTGCTGATCGTTTCACCTTTCAAGACTCGATCCATGACGCACCAGGGACATTTTTCAGTGTAATTGTGCAACGCTTCATAGCACAACTCACCTGTTGCATCTCGGCCAATTTCTTCGATCATTGTCCTGTTCATAAATTCAATTTTAAAGTCGGATGAACAGATAAAAATGGAATCCTCCATTGTTTCAGTGATCGTGCGATACTTTTCCTCATTTTCTCTAAGGGCTGCTGCAGCTTGTTTCTGGTTGGTGATATCCAGAGCAGTAAACGTTACACCGGCGCTGAAGTCGTTCGAATTGATAGGTGTCGAACACAACAAGACATCAATAATGTCACCATTCTTTTTTTTAAAACAGGTTTCCACGGCACCGGTACCAAGCCGCCGTATTTGATCATATTTTACCCTACCGACCTTATGGTACTCATCTTCTGAAGGGTATGTCATTATTGAGGATTGGTTGATAAGTTCATCCTTTGAATAGCCCAGCATATCACAAAATTGATCATTAACTTGCTTAAACACCCTGTCCCGGACCACGCCGATTCCTATGGGTGCGGCCCTGAAAATGCTTCTCATATATGATTCACTGTCTAAGAGAGCTTCTTCAGCCCGTTGACGCTCCATGATGTCCTTTTTAAGCATTGCATTAACATGGGTCAGTTCGGATGTGCGTTGTTCAACCAGAGATTTAAGATACTCCCGGTGGCTGTTTATTTCCTTATCTGCCTGCCTGCGTCTTTCCCTGGCATATGAAATAAAAGCAGATCCTATTGCCAGGAAGATAATTACGATGGCATATATGGTCAGCATCCTTTTGAAAATCAAACTACTGTGCATAGCCACAGCCCCCGAATCAATGTAAGATATCAGCTTCCAATGATAATTAGGCCCTGTGCGCTGCAGCATACCTGGTTCATGAGACTTTCCGAAAACTGAATTCGACACCTGAACCTCAGAAAGTGGTTCTATCGTTAAATGCGTGAATAGCCCTTTTTCATTCATAATTTGTCCGGATATCGTATTTCTAATCTTTTGCCAGCTATCCGGATAGTGCTTTGCAAACGTTTGATCTTTTTTATCGTCATACATAAATCCCCACTCATCCACGGAATTCAGCCCGCGGAGATAATATCCTTGAGAATTCAACAGAATAGATTTTCCTTGCCCTTCAGTGGTGATCCTGTCTAAAATTTTAAGCAGATCAGCACCCAGGTAATTGAGCAGCAAAACCCCTCTTTTTTTGCCCTTTTCATCAAATATCGGTGTTCCAAAACGAATTACAGGTTTGATAGGCAGCTCAATTTGCGAGTGTTCCATGTTCAAGTCAAACGGCGATGCAAAAATTTCATTTTCAGAGAGCTGAAGACTCTCATTAAAATAATATCTATTCCCTTTAAACTGCAACTGCTCTTGCGGCACTATGAGAGGCTTGCCATTATGGTAATTCACCCGTAATAGTTCCATCCCGTTTTCATCCAGCAATCTCACCTGGTCATATATCCCTTTGATCTTGGAAAACCCCAAAAATTCATTACCTAACGACGACAGATGTTCCTTGGCGTTAGTCGCGAAGTATTTTCTTAATTCATCGTGCTTAGATACGACCAATACATCTAAAGCGATTGCATTAAGATAATTGGAAAGTACTTCCTCAACAGTATTTAACTGATTGATTTCTTTTTGTTTTACCGACCTGACCCGGTCGGTCTTCTCATTTTCATATAGAAATCCAAGAATACCGCCTGTCAGTATTGCAAGCGGGATGAAAATAATAAGAAATGTCTTGGCCATACGGGATATGGCTGATTTATTTATCCTATTATTCGGGGGAAAAATCATACCCGCCTTTTTTAGGAGGGTAAATGGCTTAAAATATTTTTTCTTTCCCTGTTCACTCATCAATCTTCCACCTACATACATATTGTTGTTTACTCCAAAAAATTTACTGACTATTCAGTATTCAAAACCTGATCAATATCAAGAATACCGATAAGCTGATCACCGGTTTTGAGTACCCCCTGAAAATATTTCCCATCCACCTGGTTTATATTTGATGGCGGAGGATCTATATCTTTCGGGTCTGCTTTCACAAAATCCCCTATGCGCTCCACGGATAGCCCGATAGGCTCATCTTCAAAATCCACAATAAGATTCCTGTTGTCCTTATGACGTTCAACAGCAGTCAACCCAAGTTTTTCACCCAGATCGACCACGGTAACAATGTTGCCTCTAAGATTGAGTATTCCCCTGATATAGGGTTCAGCATGAGGTACTTTTGTAATTTCAAAATGCTTATTGATTTCCCGGATTTTCAAGATGTTGATGCCGCAATCAACACCACTGATTTTGAATGTTGAGAATTCAAGTTCCTGATTTAAGTTCTTATCGTTATTATGCGCCACAAATATATCCTTTCATATGCGATATTCAGCTTGGCTAAATTAACGTCGTATCAGCCGCCTGACTGATATCAGGCAGAGATTGCCTCTACCATTTCAAAAACATCAATCATCAACGTGGTGTTGCCATGAATCGTCATAGAGCCTTTGATTCCATGTTGTTTTAACGAAGACTCATCAAGATTCAATGTCGTTTCAACGATGTCCACAGGTGGCGTCACCATCAATCCGATTTCCCGGCCTTTGACATTGAGAACAATCATTTCCTGCATGTCGCGGTCGGGAAGCGGAGCAAACTCTCCTGCCATTGCCATTTCAAGCAATGGTATGACACCTCCTCTGTATTGGGCGACCTTATTTTTACCAATGAGTTCGACATCAACGGACGGCACTCTCTCAATTCGCGCCACCAAATCCAACGGTACGGCAAAATGTTCGTTTAACCCGTTTCTAAAGGTCAGCAATGCAATTTTGTCTTTTCCGGTTTCTGTGGTTTGCTCTTTGTCGCCACCCACCCGGGCAGCTTTCGAGACATTGGAAAGCCGGGCCATTTGTGCAAGATTTCCCACATCGAGAATCAATGCCACTTTTCCGTCACCCATAATGGTTGCTCCCGAGTAGGCGCGACAGTCTTTCAAATGGCGTCCCAACGGTTTGACAACAATTTCCTCAGCGTCCTGTAATTTATCAACGATCAAGCCGTATTTTAAATCACCTGATGACACAACAGCGATATTGATCGCACTTGATCGGCTTTGACGGCGGTCTTCTTCCTTCCTTTGCGTTAGTTCACGGTTGGAAGCTACCGATTCAATATCAACGCTTTCATCTTCAACCGGATGGTGTTTTGATCGCCTGTCTGCAATGTTTTTGCGCCGATCCTGTTTTCTTTCACCGGTAACGCGGTTATGTATGTACGTCTTCTCAATTCCCAGCATATGTGCCAGATCCATCAATGGGAGCAGTTCACCTCTAAGACGTATCACCTCTGCGTCCCCTACTTTTTCAATCCTGTCTTTTACTTCAGAGGCCGGAATCCTTAACAGCTCGCTGAGATTTATCTGGGGAATCGCATACCGCTCATCACCGGCTATGGTGATCTGGCTGGGAATAATCGCCAGGGTTAAAGGCAGTTTTATCAGTATATCCATCCCTTTATCAGGCTCAGCGTCCAACTCAACGGCTCCGCCAAGATGCTCAATGGCTCCGGCCACGGCATGCAGCCCCGATTCAATGGAAAAGCCGGGATTAAAAATCAGTTCCAGTTTCTGCTTTTCTGTCATGTTATCCGCTTGTTCCCGGGTGACTACCTGGTTTAAAACCGCAGTATCCGCAAGCTCATCAGGGTTCAATCCCTGCCCGTCATCAGAAACTAAAATATTGACTTTACCGGCCTCATGATATGCCTTGATATGGATACGCCCGGTTGTATCTTTGCCTTTCTTCTCTCTTATATCAGGAAGCTCGATACCGTTATTCACACTGTTTTTGAGGATATGGATCAGCGGATCGCTCATGGCTTCCAGAATACTTTTATCCAGCTCCACCTCTTTGCCTTCCACAATGATGTCAACCTTTTTCCCGGCTTGCCTGGCAAGTGCTTCAGACTTTGATTTAAATCTGTTCAGGATATTGGCAATCGGCTGCATACGGGTCTGCATAATTGCCTCCTGAAGTTCGGAAGTGATCATATCAATTCGCTGACTGGACAGTTCTATGGTTTTAATATTGGTTGATCCTACGCCCTGGAGCAGTTGATTCCGGCTTAATACCATTTCTCCGGCCAGATTCATTAATGTGTCCAAAAGTCCGATATTTACACGCAATGCATTTTTTTCATCGGTCTCAGGTACATCGCCGGTTTCTGAAATCGCTCTGTGTTCTACCATTACAAATTCCCCTCAAATATTGGAGATCCTGTCAGTCCTGTACAGACTGACAGGAATGTTTCATCGCTATACTTTAAATTGAGCCACCATTTCATTCAGACTACCTGCCAGTTCAGAAAGCTCAGTGGCGCTGTTTTTTACCTGGGAGCCGCCTGTTTTTACTTCTTCGGTAGCCTGATTGACCTGGCTGATATCCCTGTTTACTTCTTCAACGACCGCAGATGTCTGATTCACATTCTGATTTACTTCCTCAATACCCAGAGCTGCTTGGCTAATGTTATTGGAAATCTCCTGGGTCGTTACAGACTGCTCTTCAATGGCAGTGGCAACGGTGGTTACAATTTCATTAATTTCATTGATGATACTAACGATAGATTCAATGGCCGTTACAGACTCCTGTGTCGAAGTCTGGACACCGGAAATTTTAGAACTGATCTCATCGGTCGCTTCAGCTGTCTGCTGTGCAAGGGCTTTAATTTCTCCGGCCACTACAGCAAATCCTTTGCCTGCATCCCCGGCCCTGGCCGCTTCAATGGTTGCGTTTAGCGCCAACAGGTTTGTCTGTTCTGAAATATCAGCGATCGTATCTGTAACCTTGCTGATTTCCGAGGCTGCTTTTCCAAGATCATCCACCTGGGAAGAAACCTGTTCGGCAGAGACGACTGCGCTGGCAGTGGTTTCACTTCCTTTCGCAGTATTATTGGCGATTTCATTGATGGTCGAAGACATTTCTTCAACAGCAGAAACAATGGTCTGAATGTTGGCAGTAGTTTGCTCTGTAGCTGCTGCCACATTGACCATGTTGGTGGACATCTCTTCAGATGCGGCTGCTACATTATTTGACCTTGAAGCAGTCTGATCAACATTAGAGGCCATTTGTTCGGCCACAGTAGATAGGCCTGCAGAGGAGGTATCCAGCGTCTGAACCCCTGTTTTAATATCTTTAACAATGGATGAAAGATTTAAGGTCATCTCTTTCATGCTGTTGTATACACTTTTATTTTCAGACGATGTCTCATCAAATGATATTTCCAGGTTACCTTCGGCAATTTCCTTTGCGATATCAGCTATTTCATTGGGGTCGCTTCCAAGCTGGGCCATCACGCTTCGGGTAATAGAGAAAACAATACCAACACCCAGCAATGCGGAAATCACACTGACAACAAGAATTATTGTGACAGCCTTGGTATTTGCCGCCTGCAACCTTGGTCCTATTTCATCCTGAACTTTCTTAATATCCAGTTTGACATCTTCAACATAACCGGCGATCTGAGGCCCGATACGATCAAGTTTATTGTCAATGATATCGTTACGAGTCAGTATGGTCGTCACCAGATCATCAAACGCCTTGCTGTAAGAAGCCTGTGCTTCTTGGACTTTTTTCAACAATTCTCTTCGTTTGGAGTTTTGCAGTTCGCGATCCAGAACATCCAAATTATTGACCATCTGTCCAAATTCTTTTTGAACTCTTTCCACGGCGCTATTATCATTGGTATCAAGAAACTTCGCCATGTAAAGCCTGGCCAAAAGAAGGTGTTTCATGGATAACCCCGTGTAGTATGCTGCTGTCAAATCACCATCATCATTTGCAGAGACCATAATTTCCGTCAAAGATTTTTCCATGACTGGTCCATTGACATTAAGAATTCCATTAACCAGACTGTTGCGTTCACCGATAAGCTTGACTACATTGTCAAATCCGCTTTGGTACTCTTTAAGACCTGCATCAACTTCGTTTATCTTTCTGGCTCTTTCTGGTTTCTGGATTTCTTTTTTAGCCAGTTCTTGAAATTTAGCCATTTTATCCCAGCGTTCATTATAAGCATCCAAGGCATCGTTACTGCCTGAAATCAGATAATTTTTGACATTCATACGGACCATGAGCATGTTGGCCTGCAAACGTCCTGCTAAATTGCTGTCCCTGGCCATCTCCCGGTAGTCTTTAAATCCTGAAGAAGCATTGTTCAATGCCATGAATCCGACAACGGAAACGGTAAGCAGCAGTGCAATGATGAAAGTAAAGCCAGTGATTAGTTTGGTTTTTAATGTAAACTTTTTGAAATTCATATCTTTGGTTCCTTTAATAAGGCTTTTGCCAATACTATCGCTATTATTTTTGATTGGTTGCGAAATGAGCATTGACGTGTTTGGTTTGTTATCTGTTTGAATTTATTGTAAATGTAAATACTCCTGTCAAAGGTATACAGTCTGACGGGGGTCACCCCGCTGATCATAATTATCGTTTTTAAAACTCATTTATTGTGCTCCCTGTAGTTATTTATATTTCAATAGCTTGAATATTTATTAAAATAGGTTTACGAAAAGAGTGGCAGTTGAAAGGACCTGAAACACAGTCATAAAGGATCCTTTTTATTGATCATTTTTAATCCCACTGTGCATACAGCTGTATAATCTTCAGCAATAAAACTTAAAAACCTGGGCTGCATTGCCAATGCTCTTGTGACCAGGGTCTCCTGGTCTTCCAGCAAAACAATGATAAACTTAATGTTAAACAACCTTGATTTGCTGAAGAGAAGGGCATCCAGTTCATCCTCTGAGTAAATCATGAACACAATGATTACATTTGACGACACCCTTGATTCAAGAAACGTAAAAAGGGCTTCAAAACTTCTGACCGTATCAGGTTCAATCTTTACGTCCCTGCGTATTTGGCTGAGCAGAACTTCAACTTGTTGTTCATTGGTTTCAGAGTAAACCACCACGTCCATGTAAACCTCGCAAATAATTAATGTTGTTTACGAAAATTATTACAAAAGACGTGCCAAAGACGAAAGCCCTTTAAAATCAATTGGTTGAAAAATTTTGTGCGTGCGATTTGATAGAAAATCGTATTATTTAATACGATTTTCCAATTTTGTGAAGTGAAGGGTTAGTTTTCTGAGTTTTGGTGAGTTTTAAGCAGAGAATATAATCGGCTTTTACTGATACAAGCGGTTTGTGCGGCTTTTTCCATATCATTGTCCAATGTTCTCATCAAATGTTCTAAATACAGCTTTTCAGTTTCAGAAGCCATATAGTTTTTAACCTGCTTAAGCGGCTTGATAGGATTGAGAAACTCATCCGGCAAAGTCAAGGAATATGAATCCTTTTCGTTTTTTTTACGGACCTTGGATTGTCCGTTTGTAGCATGTTTTTCAATTGAGGTTTTGATATTGTGCAGCCTCAGGTTTTGAGGAAGACAATTGGGATACAGCATCTTTGACTCAGTATCAGCCAGTATGGCTCTTTCAAGGGTGCTAATCAACTCTCTTACATTACCCGGCCAATCATATGATTCTAAAATATCTAAAAACTCAGACACAAATCCTTTTGATTCAAAATTGTGATGGTCACACAATCTGTTGATGTAATGAAGGGTCAGTGATTTGATATCTTGACGGCATTCGTTCAGAGGCGGCAATTCTATCTGGAATGTTTTAAGTCTGAATAGTAGATCACTGCGGAACTCATTTTCGGTGACCATCTGTTCAAGATCTCTGTTCGTGGCTGAAATCAACCTAAAATTACTCTCTATTTCTGTTGTCCCGCCTACCGGTTTAAACCTTCGTTCCTGCAGAACTCTTAAAAATTTTTTCTGAATATTTAAGGAAAGTTCACCTATTTCATCAAGAAAAAGTGTGCCTCCGTCTGCCTTTTTTACCAATCCTTCTCTTGCAGAATCAGCACTTGTAAACGCGCCTTTTACATTTCCAAACAATACGGATTCAACCAGTTGTTCAGGTAGTGCGGCACAGTCCACAACAATAAAATTGTTGGTTTGACAACTGCTGTTTTTGTGGATGGTGTTTGCGAAAAGCTCTTTTCCAGTACCGGTCGGTCCGGTGATAAGCACATTTGCACTACTTTGTGCACATTGCTGAGCCAGGTTCAGACAATTTGTGATTTTAGAGCTGTTGCCTATAATAGCTGAACGGTCAAATAAGAGGGGCGGTGGCTTTATCAGGGCATTTTTAGTCGATTTGTATTCCAGGACCTGTTTAATTGCCAGTTTAATTTCATTGGTAGAAAACGGTTTGAGAATATAGTCCCAAACATCATTTTCCAGTGCCATTTCAGCACCGGTAGTGTTCCCTTCAGCAGTAATTATAATCACTTCGGGTGTAGGCTGATTCTTTTTTATCTCAGGCAGGATGTCAATGCCGTCTCCGTCTGGCAAATTCACATCAAGCAAAACCAAATCGAACTCATTTTCAGAAACAAGCTTAACCCCTTCTTGTATTGTCTCCGCCCCCCTGAATGAATGCCCAATAGATTTTATACAAGTACTCAAAGTCTCCCGTATCAGTGCATCATCGTCGATTACAAGTATGTTGGCCATCTTTTCCTATAAGTATCTATTTTATTGCCGAACCTCAATTCAAGTTCAAATACATTCTCATTCACTACCGAGATATTTAAAAATCACCTGAGTATCAATTTATCTGTCGGCTATCCTTTAAATATAAATATCGTATGCATTTTACGATTGTCGGGGTAAATAAACAAATAATTTTTTACATTAAAAATGCTTGGTTTATTAACATTGTCAGTATGGTTGGTTTAATTTTGCTCCAACACTCAAACTTTATTTTTGGCGTTAATTATCACAAATCAGTCTATCTCGTTATAATCCTTGTTCATTCCGATCTATAAACTAACGCGGTTTAATTCTGATCGGACACTTCTTTGGGTATCTTGATATTAATGTAAGTTTCGTTCTGCTCATCTGACGTTTCCATTTTTATGGTGTAATGCATCACATCTGCCATTAATTTTGCCGAGTATGTACCCAGTCCGGTCCCATTTTTCTTACCTGAAGTGATATACTTGCCAAAGAAGTCAGATCGTATATGCTCCGGAACAGTTCCTGAGTTTCCAATGGCAATAGTAACAAACTCCCGGTCTTGAATACGAATTGAAATGACCCCATTTTCAGGCGAGGCTTCAACAGCGTTTAAAAAAAGGTTTGAAAGCATCCGGTAAATTAATTGTTTATCAGACAAAATTTTAATTACCTTGTTTTTTGTTATTTCAAGGTCATTCATGAAAATCTGGCAGGTAAGGCTTTTTTGGGATAATTTCAGATCATTTTCCTGAACAAGAGTTAAAATTATCTTTGTAAGATCTACCGTTTCAGGCCGGTAATTAAATTCATTTTTTTCCATTTTGAGCATGTCCAGTGAGGAATCGATCATTTCTATCATGGTATGCCCTGCCTCACCGATAAGATCTGCTAACTCCTTTTGCTCTTCGTTTAGCCCGCCTTTCATTTTCATCAACTCCGGCAGATTTATAATCCCTGTTAACGGACCCTTTAAATCATGCCGCATCATATGCTCCATGTCGCGTTTCAACTGCTTTAATGCCTTTTTATCTGTAATATCTTCTTTGATCGCAATAAAGTCCGTAATATCGCCCTTGTCATTGACAACAGGGGAAATCAGGGCATCCTCCCAATATAACTCCCCGTTTTTCCGTTTATTACATAACTCGCCGCGCCAGGATTTTCCTGACAATATGGTTTTCCAGAGTTCTTCGTATATTTCAGGGGATACTGTGCCGCTTTGAAGAATTCGTGGATTCTTACCGAAGACCTCTGCTTTTGAATATCCTGTCATTTGGCGAAATTTATCATTCACATATTCGATTTGCCCTTTGGGATCCGTAATAACAATCGACACAGGGCTTTGTTCTACTGCTAAATTCAGTCTTTGAATCGTTTCTGCAGATGCTTTCAACTCTGTTAGTAAACGATGCCGTTCAATGGCATAAAGCAGTGTACGGTCAAGTCTTCCGCTCCTGCGCTCACCCTTGAATATATAATCCTGGGCTCCATTTTTTACTGCCTTGAATGCCATTTCAGGATCATTTTGTCCGGTCATCACAACAACGGGGATATCAGGATACTTGTTTCCAAATATTTTGTATGTTTCCAGACCAAAGCTGTCAGGAAGATTCAAGTCAATGACCGCAGCATCTATCCTTTTTTTCTGTGCAAGATCAATGGCTTCGTTCAATCGTGAACAGTGATACATCTCTGCATTAATTCTCTCGGACGATTCCAATGATTCTTTCAAGAGAAAAAAATCATCTGAGTTATCCTCTAATATCAACAATTTGATTTTTTCCATAGCCGTTCCAACCTCTGGAATAGGAGATTCTATAAAAACAATATATTTACATAATAAAACTGAAATTAATCATAAATTAAAATATATCAATTCCACGTCAACAGCTTGCTATATTGAATCTATTTTTTATCGGAAATCCAACCATCCCTCTAAAAAGCCAACAGGTAGAATTCCACTGAAATAGACTAAGAAAAAGTTAGACCAAACATTTTTGCATATTCGTATAGGAAAAAACGAATATTGGATTCGATGAAATAATCGGAATAGCTTTTGGTTCTGAAAAAATAGGCTTTTGGGATTAAGGGGTATGGAAAAAATCCATACCCCTTTTCTATTTATATTTTATTTCATTACAGTTGAAATTTGCTTACCATACTTTTAAGATTTTCAGCCAGTTTGGACAACTCACTTGCACTTAAACTTACCTGGCTGCTTCCGGACTTCATTTCTTCTGACGCCTGGCTCACCTGGGTAATATCTGTAGTTACTTCACTGGCTACAACTGAAGTCTGGTTTACATTTTCATTAACTTCCTGAACCCCAGCAGCGGCCTGGCTGACATTGTTGGATATCTCCTGGGTAGTCACGGACTGCTCTTCAATGGCCGTTGCAACAGATGTAACGATTTCATTTATTTCATTAATAATGTGGACAATAGAATTGATTGCATCCACAGATTCTTTGGTTGTTTTTTGAACATCACCAATTCTGGCACCAATTTCTCCTGTTGCTGAAGCGGTTTGATGTGCAAGCTCCTTTATTTCTCCTGCAACTACTGCAAACCCTTTGCCGGCATCTCCTGCACGGGCCGCTTCTATGGTTGCATTCAACGCCAGTAGGTTTGTTTGCTCTGATATATCGGCGATCGTGTCAGTAACCTTGCTGATTTCAGATGCTGCCCGACCTAATTCGTTTACTTTTTCAGATACCTGTTCGGCTTTATCCACCGCTTCTGAGGTGGTCTGGCTTCCTCTTGCCGTATTGTTAGCGATCTCGCTTATGGTAGAGGACATTTCCTCTGCAGAAGATACAATCATCTGGATATTTGCCGTGGTCTGCTCTGTGGCTGCGGCAACACTGTTCATGTTCGTTGCCATTTCTTCGGCAGCACTTGCAACCTGGTTTGATTTTTCAAAAGTTTGTCCTGAGTTTGACGACATCTGCTCTGAAACTACGGACAATTCGGTGGATGATGAAGTCAATGTTTGAACACCATCTGTAATCTCTGAAAGCATCCTTGCAAGATTATCCGACATCATTTTCATATCGGAATAAACGCCTGTCAGCTCTTTTCCATCATCTTTAAAACTGATTGTAAGATCGCCTTTTGCAATACTGTTGGCAACGTTTGCAATTTCAGAAGGGTCATCCCCAAGCTGGATCATGATTCCGCGGGCAACAAACATCCAGACCAGGATGACAACCACGATAGAAGCACAAATTAATATGATGAGTGCAATACTGCTTTTTCTGGACGTTTCAGAAATCAGGTTTGCCGATTCAAGAAATTCTTCTTCAAAACTGCCAGCCGAAATGATCCAATCCCATTTTTTAAAGTAAGTGGTTTTAACAATTTTTGTTTTAACTAAGCCATCTGAGTCATCTTTCCATTTATATGTATGATCTGCAATGGCTCCTTCATCCAGAGAAGTTACCTTGGCGACCAAATCCTTTATAAAAAAGACACCTTCTTCATCCTTTAACTCTAAGATGTTTTCACCGTCACGCTTGCCATCCTTTGAAATCACATAACTACCTGATTTGTCTAATACGTAGGCATAGCCTGTCTTGCCAATAACCATTTTCTGAATGGCGTTTCGAAGTGTAGTGGTCCCTTCCTGTGGTATCCCGACATAGAGCATACCCATAAGGTTGCGATTACTGTCGTACATGGGTTTATAGGCTGTAATATACCACCCGTTAACAACATAGGCCCTTCCAACATATGTTTCTCCCCGTTTAACTTTAGAAATGACAGGGTTGGGGGTCCCATCCGGATTGCTACTAGGGATAAAAGTTCCAATGGCCCTTTGCCCGTTCTTTTTAATTACATTAGTTGCAACCCTGAGCATATCACCGTTTTCATTCATTACCTGAAACACCGTACACGTTGTACCAACCAAATTGAGGACTTCGTCAACAAGAGGGGCAGCCTGATTTTTGCTACTGATCTGGCCCAACCAAGTATCTCCGATATTCATTCTAGGGAGCGATACGGAAGAGATGGCTTTTGTGTACTGATTTGTTGCTTTCCATTCCTGGTTTTCTTCAGAAAGTTTTATCCCTCCAGCTTTTTTCATAAGGTCTTCGGCAACATTCAAGGAGTGTTCCAGATTTTTTTCAATAACTTCCTGCTGAGTTCTCGCAAGCGTTGAAATGCTTTGAACAATATGCTCAAGATCTGCATAGGCAATTTTTTTACTTTCACGCTCAGCAAGGCTTGTACTTTTTTTATTCTGGTTTAGTACAAACCCAAACGCACAAAGCAAGGGTATGACAGTAAGTGATATCCCCACAAATAACAGCTTTTGTTTGAGCTTCATTCTTTTAAACATGCTTCTTTCTCCCAATTATGATTGTTTTTTTGATAGTTGATCGATGATCTGTTTTAAGTGTTGAAATTGGATAGGCTTTTCCATGAAGAAAATGATCCCGCTTTCCCTGGATTTTCTTTCCAGTTGCGGGTCACTCTTCTCACTCATGATGATGATATTGACACCCGGGTTGAAAAGTTTGAGATCGGGAACAATCTCGTACCCCATGGCGTCCTCGAGAAACAGTTCAAGCAGAATCAACTCAAATACAGTATTTTTAACCTTTTCAATCGCCTGGTCACCTGAACAAACATGATTTATCCGGTTTCCCCATCCGGATAAAACCTTTCCTAATTCAAATGAATACGAACTTTTTGAATCAACGATTAAAATTTTCATTTTGTGTTTTCTTTTTTTATCCTGGAGTTAAACTTAAACGCGCTTAGCATACCTATGGCAAGACAGGTGCCAACACACAAAAAAAAAGAGAAAAGATCATAACACATTGAATTTAATAAGAATAAACACTGATCAAATCATCAAGAAAAGAGAGGAAAACCAGGGAATATAAAGCGACAAATTGTCTCAGTTATTCTTAATTTTTCATGACTATATATTTTGAAAGCTTTAGAGGACAAGTGATAGGGACAAATTGTCGCGCCGATGCGTCAATATGTCTCAGCTTGAAATACCTAATCGTGTTATCTTTCGCTGAAGAGATCGTCGGCCTATCTTTAATAATTCTGAGCTCTTGGAAACATTGCCTTTTGTGTGATTCAATGCTTTTTCAATTATTTGTTTTTCATAATTCATGACTAAAGAATTTAAGCCGAGTTCCTCGATTGTATCAGTATTAGTCTCACTGGGTTGTGGGGTGTCCAAGTTTTGAGTATCTTGATCATCTATGAACTCTGTAGTTTTAAAGGCGACATATCTTGAAACCGCATTCTGAAGTTCCCTGACATTTCCGGGCCAATCATAATTTTGAAATTTTTTCATTATCACTTCGGGAATCACTACATTCTCTGCAGATGAGCCTGTCATTTTCTGTATAAAGTGGTAAATCAACAGGGGAATGTCTTCTCTTCGCTCTTTTAACGGTGGAAGATAAATGGGTAAGATATGAATCCTGAAGAAAAAATCCTGACGTACTAAGCCTTTCTCTGAAAGCAGTTTTAAGTTTTGATTGGTCGCAGCGATGATCCTCACATTTGACTGCTTTGCCTCTGTCGATCCAATAGGTATGTATCCTCCTCCTTCAATTGCCCTGAGCAGTTTAACCTGGAGATTCAGAGGGATTTCCCCGATTTCGTCTAAAAAAAGAGTCCCTTTGTCTGCGCTTTCAAAAAAGCCGACTTTGTCCATATTCGCCCCTGAAAAAGAGCCTTTCTTATGGCCAAAGAACTCGCTTTCAAAAAGATTTTCAGGAATAGCACCACAATTGACCGTTATGTAGGGATGTTTTCTCCTTGTGCTCATATCGTGTATGGACTTTGATACCAGTTCTTTTCCAGTGCCAGATTCTCCATAAACAACCACGTTTGATTCAATAGAAGCCGCTTTTATTATGCTTTCATACACCTCCTGCATTGCTTCACTAGTCCCAACAAGATGCCCTAAACCATAACGATGCATATTTTTAGATTTTAAAAGTTGATTCTCCAGTTGAAGCTTGTCTGATTCCTCACGGGCTTTTATTTCACTTTCCTTTTGTTTTGTAACGTCCCTGACCGTTACTAAGACAGATTTCTTTCCTGCCCAATCGATCAGGTGATGATACCCCTGGACCCATACTTTTTTTTTATCCCCACGGATGCATAGTCCTGTAAATATTTTATCAGTTATTCCTTTTCCAAATCCATCTATATACCGCTTGAATTTGTCATGGTACGAGGGGTCAAATATATCCATTACATTCATATGATCAATTTCATTTGAGCTTTTTTTAAAAATTAATCTGGAAGCAGGATTGGAGAAAATGATTTTACCCTGTGAGATAATCAGAATCCCCTCTTTCATAGTTTCAGCAAGTGTTCTATAAAGTTGTTCGCTTTCAGATAGAGATGCTTCTGCTTTTTTTCTTTGCTCAATTTCTTTGACCAATGCCTTATTCTTCTTATCTAACTGCTGAATCTGTCGCTGCAATTCCGGATAGTAACTTTTTCTTGTGGACTTTTCACCAAGCCCGATTATCTTGCTTCGTTGAAGATCAAATTCTGAATCAGAGAGCGTCTTCATAGATCACCTCAAGCTCTTTTAAGCTTGGTTTACGCGGATTTGTGAATATGCATGAATCGTGAATCGCTTTTTGAGCAAGCGATTTTATATCTGATTTATGCAACCCGATATCTTTCAGGGTTTTTGTTATACCGGCCTGTTTTTTCATCTTCCTTATCTTTTTTAACAATTTGTCTTTTCGTTCTTTTTCTGCCAGCCCCCCCGTGTCAATTCCCATGATATGGCCTATTCGATCATACCGTTCAGGTACAACTTCGTAATTATAGGCAATAACATGATCAAGCAATATACTATTGCATTCGCCATGCGGTACATCTAAAAAACCGCCGAGACTATGAGCCATTGCATGGACGGCGCCTAAACTGGCATTTGAAAAGGCGAGCCCTGCTTCGAGGCTACCCAGCATCATTTTATCACGTGAAATTATATCCTGGGGGTATTCAATCGCAGAGATTAAATATGAATGGATTAACCTGACCGCCTCCAGCGCATGTAAATCAAAAATCGGTGAACTGGCAGAAGACACATATGCCTCAATGGCATGCACCATTGCATCCATGCCTGTACAAGCTGTTAAATAGTTGTCCATAGTCGTTGTTGTTTCTGGATCAATTAATGCCACGTCCGGCACTGTTGTTTTACTGATTATCGCAATTTTAACCCTTTTATCCCGGTTATTGATAATTGCAAACTGCGAAACATCTGCTGAGGAGCCTGCAGTTGTTGGGATACAGATCAAAGGTGGACCTGGTATGTCTACATTGTCGACCCCTTCGAACTCTAAAACATGCTTTTTGTTGGAACTGGAAATACCTATACCTTTGGCACAATCTATGGCACTTCCCCCTCCGACTGCAACAATCACGTCACACCCATTGTTCTCATAGATATCAACACCTTGCATAACCTCTTCTGCCCTGGGGTTGGGGGTAATATCGAGAAACAGCTCAAAAGAGACATCAGAAAGCTCTAAGGAATTACACACTTTTTGGGTCCAGCGGCAGAATAGACACCATGGTCACTCACGATCAGTGCTTTTTGAGCGCCGAGATTGTATGCATATCGCCCTGCCATCTCCAAGGCCTTAGATCCAAAAACGAATTCAGGAGAAACAAATTTTCTTAATTCGCTCATAACCACCCCATAATAGAACAGTTGTATGACGTTTTCATATCGGCACTTAATTCTCTCAAAATGCCTTAATAAAATTCGCCAGCATTAATACAGGATCCCTGAAAATATAACGCATTGATCAGGTTACTGTAACACTTGACAACCAATGTCGCAACACACTCCTTGCCAGAAAAACTATAGATCAATAGGATTGATACTATTAAGCATTTTTGCATTATTCACATACGATAGAACGAAATAATTGAACAAGACTGAACTAAAATGATATGCTTACTCCAATTGTTTCATTAAAACACCAATTATGATTCAAAATTTCTTCTGCGAATTAAAAGGACCTTGGTGACAATGCAAAAAAAAATCCTCAATTTATTTCGGGAAGGCGGTCCAGATCTTCCTGCAATGTCAATCACTGTTCAAAGAATACTTAGCGTTGCTTCAAACGTAAACTCTTCAGTCGAGGATCTTGAAGAGGCGATCTTTTATGATCAAGCCATAACAAGCAGGCTGTT
>JAKSAU010000358.1 GCA_022361535.1 Desulfobacterales bacterium | reverse complement strand
GCTGATGATCACCGGATAAAGGACCGGCTGGAAATCCAGCCCCCTCAGGTCCAGGATCAGGCCGGTATAGGGAATCTCACCGGTCCGGGACGGGGTTTTCAGGGCTGTATCCGGGTTGATCCCGGGAATCTGGCGGATCTCTTCGGGCAGCACCCGCTGGAGAAATCCCCCCAGTATACTGGTCTCAATGGCGATTTCCACATCCAGGGCAGACGTATAGTATTGCCGGCTGATGGTCGCATCCCTGGCCGTCTTTTCGATACCGGCCAGGATGACATCATTCTTGGACACGTACTGCCCCACACTTAAATTGTTGTGGATGCGGATCCCCTTGAGGATATCCAGAAGCCGCCGGTTGGCGTCGGCCCGGGCTGAACCGGGTTCCGCCTCGTGGGTGCCGTCCTTGTTTTCCCGTGGACCGGCCCTGCCCACGGCGGTAACCGTACCGGTGCTCCAGTTGATCCGGCCGTTTTCATACTGGGTGATGCAGTGATAGCTTTTGGGACTCTCCTGGGAACGGACGGCTCCGGTGCCTGCCAAAGCCAGGAAGACCAGAATAAGGGCCATGCGTCGCATCATATTTCCTTTAAATACCGGGATTCGATCAGATCTGCCACGTCCGCCACGTCTTCCAGGCCAAAAACCGGGACATCCGGCCGATGACGGGAATCCGTGACAAAGGCGATCAGGTCCGGATTGTCCAGGCAGACGGGATCGTCATGGGGACTGTCGTTCCTGAAAATCTCTATTTTGGGAAGGTCGTGGTGTTTGAATCCTTCGGCCAGGATCAGGTCGTTATCCGACAGAAAGGCCCGCATTTTATCGATGTCAGGCCGCTGATCATCCTTTACCAGGGCAACGGTTTGATCCGTTACCACCAGTGTGGCCCGGGCCCCGGCTTTTTTATGGCGCCAGCTATCCTTCCCCTCTTTGTCAAACTCGAATTTTTCATGGGTATGTTTGACCGCGCCGATCCGGTATCCCCTTTGGGTCAGTTCCGTGATGAGCTTTTCAAGAAAGGTGGTCTTCCCGGAGTTGGATTTGCCGGTTATGGATATGATGGGTGTTGTCATGCCTGTTTCTTTGGTCTCTTTGGTTAATTGGTAAAAAATAGTGTTCCTCTTCGGGAAAGTCAAGCGGGATGCTATACGGTTAGGACTTGCATTCACGGGAAAAGGGTAGTATGTAATTTTGCTATGAATTGAGGGTTTAAATAATGTTTTATTTCAAATTTACAGAAGAAAATTGATGAAAAATAAAAAGAATCTGGCTTTGATCGGTATGCCGGCCGTGGGCAAAAGTACGGTGGGGGTATTGCTGGCCAAGAAAATGGGATACGACTTTCTGGACACCGACATCCTGATCCAGTCAAAGGAGGGGAGAACCCTGGCCGAGATCATTGCCGCCCGCGGCATGGCGCAATTCCTGGAAATTGAGAAAACCTATCTCATGAGCCTGGACTGCACCGGCCACATTATCGCCACCGGCGGCAGCGTGGTGTAT
>JAKSAU010000412.1 GCA_022361535.1 Desulfobacterales bacterium | reverse complement strand
AATGAAAGGACTCTTTTTACTTCAACTCAAAATGTGCGAAAGAAATCTTACGTTATCCTTCATTTGTGGCGCCTTATGGGGGGATGGGGGAAAATTTCTTAAGTTTGCGTCTTCACGTGCTTATGAGTTATGTGGTATGTGCAAATTCCAAAGACACGGTTTTTACAATGATATCGAAATGAACAATATGACATAAAATGATAGGGTGATACTCGAATTGTATAGTGTTTGATTCACGGCACTACGCGTCAGTTATGAAATTAGGAATTCTAATTTAACTAATGGTCCACCGTACTCACTTGAGATAATAGCTCCTCAAGTGATAGCAGTTATTGTAGCTGTAGCTTTGGTGTTGTACCGGCGAATCAGAGAGATGTTCGGTATCATGAAACAAGGTTTTGAGTATGGTAAATGGTAAATGAGTTTTACAAGTTTAGCATGATAATATCCATACTAAAGAGATTAACGATGTACAAACTTCATTCGTTATGAATGGTCAGACTAGAAAAGCATTGCAAAAGAAGATCCTTACCACTGCTATCCAAATCCATAGGTAAAACCTAGATAAGATAGCAATGGCAAGGATCAATTTATTTTTAATCTAATGCTTAATCTCCAGTAGACATACTTGCTTGATCCGTTCCACCGTATGTTCCTTGATTTCGTCTGTCACCATTGGGCTTGGGTTCAAGGTTGAAGGTTGCATTGGGGGCAGCAGCGTCAATTGCTGGACTGTTTGCCTCGTCAGTAATCCATTCCCCTTGTATTGGATCCCAACGTCCATTTGAAGACTGAAGGTGATAATCTCCTGGAATCCATTTCGCTCCAGGTTCGGAGGGAAGGATAGAACGATTTGGATCACCGTACTTGCCCCAGAAACCATGTTGTGCAAAGAGTGGATCTGTGATGATGTTACCTACACCTGCGAAACCGCTGGAGATCGTACAGTACATGACATTCGGATCGTCTCCACTAAGAACACGAATGTCCTCTACACCATTCTGCCACAGAATGGAATTTGTAATGAGGACTTCGCTGTCGGTTATGGCAAAACCAGATCCGTTTGATCCCGTGACATTATCCGCTATCGTGCAGTTGTTGACTTT
>JAKSAU010000374.1 GCA_022361535.1 Desulfobacterales bacterium | reverse complement strand
CGATGGGTTACCTCTTGATCGTCTACCCGAATGTCGAGAAGTGCATTTTCTTCAAGCAGGAAAGGATGAATTGCTTCCAGAAACCAAAAGGCAAGACTATCTGCGTTAATGCCTAACGTTATGTTTGTATATTTTTTTTTGTCTGCCTCATTGATCTCATCCATCAAGTCGTCCTCAAGACGTTTGATTTGAAGATAGTATTTCAAAAACTTTCGACCGGCTAGTGTGGCCTGAGGCGGTGTAGTACGTGCTATTAACACTTGTCCAGTAATTTCTTCCAACAATTTTACTCGCTGGGAAACCGCAGATTGGGTGATGTTCATTACCCTAGCAGCTTTGTCAAATCCTCCTTCTTGAACAACCAATGCTAAGGCTTCTATGAGTCTATTATCTAACATGGATCTCTAATTAGCACAGCTAATTCAAGATAAAAACAATTAATTTTACTATTCAAACATCATACATTATTCTTCTGCACAGATAAGATTACCCATGGATATATAATTCAAACAAAGGGGATCATGATGAATTTAACTACTAAGATGATACAAAAAGTCCTTTTCCGGTTTGTGGCGAAGAATCACGTTTCGCAAAAAGTATCAGTTGCTAGTTGGGGGAATTCCTATAATGACATATACCTTTTAAGGCTAAAACAGCTGTCACATCGAGTGCGGTCATTAAATGGCAACGTTGGATTTTAAATACCGAAAGAGAATGAAAACATAAAAATGATTAATCCTGAAACACTATCCATTACTTTTGGCCTTGGCAGTGCTGTAGCCTGGGGTGCAGGGGATTTCACCGGGGGACTTGCCTCTCGTAAAGGAAATCTGCTGGGTGTGATTTTTGTCTCACAGTTTTTAGGTGGGCTATTGCTGGCCCTTCTGGGGATAATTTTTGCTGAATCAGTTCCTCCAGTATCATATCTTTTGTATGGTGGTCTTGCCGGTATCTTTGGCAATATTGGCTTAATTGCTTTATACAAAGGTTTAGCTCAAGGCCGCATGGGGATAGTTGCCCCTTTATCGGCTGTACTTACAGCCTTGGTACCCATTGGATATTCTGCATTTTATAATGGACTTCCTTCCATCATCCAGCTTGCCGGTTTTATATGCTTTATG
Organism: Desulfobacterales bacterium; assembly: GCA_022361535.1. Next base: position 2,707 of record JAKSAU010000374.1, on the reverse strand, counting down.
GTTGCCATATGGCTTTTGTCTGCTGGGGACACCGGATTTAGAATGACCTTGAATGAACTCCTTCTTTCCATAGTTGCTGGTCTTGGATTTGGATTCTTTTTTATTCTAATTGATAAAGCAAATGATCTTGCTATTTACTGGCCTCTGGTCAGTGCAAGATTGTTCTCTGTTTCATTTTTGTTTTTTATAGTTATTTTACTGAAAAGATCTCTTAAACCAGTGACCGGACAATGGAAGTTTATTTGTATCACTGGAATTTTTGACGCTGGCGGCAACTTATTTTTTTCTATGGCTGCCCAACTTGGACGGCTCGATATATCAGCAGTTTTAGGTTCCCTTTACCCTGCTGCAACGGTGTTTTTGGCTTGGTTTTTTCTTAAAGAGAGACTCGGAAAAAAACAATGGATTGGAGTTGTTGGCGCTTTTTTTGCTCTAATTCTTATCTCTATATAATTTTGGCGCGAAAATAATCAGAAAAGTACTTGATGCGTAAAAAATAGGCTCCAATTCATTGATTGGAGCCTTTGATGATTTTTCTATTTATTATTTCAGCAGTATACCCGAAACAAATAATTTGTCCTCTTTTTTTAAGATGACTTCAAATTGTTCGTAAATAACGCCATCGACCTTGATAGAATTGGTTAATGAATACATGCCATCCGGTGAGCCAGCCAATTTGAGCAATCCTTTTTTATGATCATCTGCCACCACATATTCAAGGTAATTCCTGGTGAACTTGATATGGCCTCCAACCCTCTCACTGATCCAGCAGTCTTCAATATTAAATTCCAGATCGGCTTTAGCTGTCCAGTCCGGATCATGTAACGCTTTATTCATTCGTTCATACTTTGTTAATTCAATCATTTCGGCTCAAGGCCCTCCACCGGTAATATGTTGATGATTTTTCCTGCCTAACCATCTTTTTTAAAAAGCTGTGATCCTAAATTAATCATACCCTAATATCAACTAAAGTCTGAAAATGCTTATAATTTTGAAAAAAATCTGGGTTAACGCAGTTGCTGGTAAAGCTTTACATAGTAGTCATCATTTGCCATTAAATCCGTATGATGCCCTGAAACACGTAGCATCCCATTTTCCATTAAATGAATGGTATCCATTTGGGGCATGGCGGTCAACCGGTGGCTGATCATCAAAACGGTTTTATCCTTAGCAAATTCAAACAATAATGAGAGAATCTCTCTTTCTGTCCGTTTGTCCAGGCCTTCTGTAGGTTCATCCAATAATAAGAGGGGCGAATCACGCAGGAACACTCTGGCCAACCCAATACGTCTTTGCTCACCACCAGAAAGCTGCCTGCCACCTTCACCGATCCAGGCATCAAGGGGGCTTTCTCCCTTTGTTAATGTTGACAATCCTACTTTTTCAAGCACTGCAATCAATTTTTGATCATTTATTTTTTGAGCGGTCTTTTGGTCGGTGTCGGTTCCGGATTCAGTATAATCGGATTGTGCCAGAGTCAAGTTATCTCTTAATGTACCACTGAACAGATAAATACGCTGACTCATTATCGAGAACCCGTCGGTTAAGGCTTTTTGGCTGTAAGTGTTAATCCTGACACCATCCAGCAGCAGCGTTCCGGAATCCGGCTCCCATTCCCGTGTGATTAAAGAGAGCAGGCTTGATTTACCACAGCCTGTTTTGCCTAACAACGCGGCCTTTTCACCGGGTTGAACAGACAAATTGATTCCATTGAGCACATGTCCGCCCCGTTTAGTGTAGGAGAATACAATATCTTTTAATTCCAGGGTACCTTGTGTGACCCGCAGGTCGTTTTGGTCGGGATACACAATACCAGGTGGTTGATCCACCAGTTCATTCACGCGCCTGGCAGCAGTTTCACACGCAGATAGATGCTGAAAAGCACCTGCAATGGGCATTAACATTTCAATACAGGCCAACACCATAAATGCAATCATAGCAAACATAGGGCCGGGAGGCTGATGATCGCCAATACCGGAAGCTGCCACGTAAAGGATTAACACCATGACCAGACCATGACACAGAATCAGAGCAGCCTGGCTGAGTGCCATAACATTTGCCATGACCTGCTGGCTGTGGAGAAAGGAGCTTTCGGATTTCGCTATTTGCCTGCGAAATCTATCAGTGGAACCAAAAATAGAAATTTCCGCCAAACCCTGCACAAATTCCAGGACCAGGATACGCAAAAACCGTTTGCTTCTGATCAGTTCTATGCCTGGTTTTTGGCCCAGAAAATAGAAGATCCATGGCATGATAAGCCAGATTAATAAAAGGCTGCCACACAACATCAGGGCTAACTCTATATCTATCCAGGCAACAAAGAAAAATAACCCTATGAGCATTACTAATGCCGACAACATCGGCGTAATCAATTTTAGATAAACATGATCCAGGGTGTCGATATCCGCCACCAGACGATTAAGCAGCTCTCCCTGCCTTAGCCCCTTCATATTTTTGGCACTTAACGGCAATATCTTTTGCCATGCCCAGACCCTAAGCCGGGTCAGCAGCCTGAATGTGGCTTCATGGGTTGCCAGACGTTCACAATAGCGGCTTACGGTCCGCATAATAGATAAAAAGCGTACACCGCTGCCCGGTGTAAAATAATTAAATGCCTGTGCCGTTGCAAGGGTTAACCCAGCCACTGCTGCGGCAGATAAAAACCACCCTGAAAGGGATAATAGACCGATACCGGCCATTAAGGTGG
>JAKSAU010001054.1 GCA_022361535.1 Desulfobacterales bacterium | reverse complement strand
GTTTGTTCCATCATGCAATTACCCTCTGTAACACCATCAACTGCAATCTCTGCTCTTGGGTAAGCTCGTTTATCACGAATAAACCCATGTGTGCTGGATTGACTGCAAACTTTCATAAAAGCCAAATTTTCTTCTGTATTGTACTGGTAACCCCAATTATTACCCATAGGAATGTCGGCTGGCTTTTCCCATGCTGCTGCTAATTCTTTCATTCTTTCAACAGAAGCATCATCTATTCGACCAGCTGTTGTTGGAGAAAGATTAAGAATATAGACAGAATTGTGAGAATTGTAACTATCCAATTTACCTAGTAAATATTCTACACTTTTAGGCTCACGACGTTCATGGTCATTCCACCACCATCCTCTTTCAAGAAAGTCAGAAGCTGCTGTCGGGCGCATGTATTCAGGATGATAAGGATAATCGCGACCAGCTGCATCTGCAAAAGGCACCTCAGCATGTGCCAGGTTTGACTCATAAGTATGGGATACGATCAAACATTCAGGTTGTAATTCTTTTACCAACGCAAGAATTTCCCCATAGTTTATATCATCAAAACTTGGAGTTGTAGGCCAGGTTGACCACCCATCAAAATTCATATAGTCAATCTTTCCATAATTGGTTAAAAGCTCAGTTATTTGGTTTTTTAGAAACTGAACATCATTGGCTGATGTAATTCCGTTGTTCACGCTATGGTGGTAGTCAAGTATAGAATAATATAGACCTACCTTTAAGCCAGCCTCACGAAATTTAGTGGTAAATTCCTTTACAATATCTGTCTTTACAGGAGCCGAAGCCACATCATAGTCAGTAAATTCGCTATCCCATAAACAAAACCCGCCGTGGTGTTTGGTGGTTAGCCATCCACCTTCCATTTTCGCAAGCTTGCAAGTTTCTACCCACTGATCTATATCCAATCCGGTAGGAGCAAACCATTCAACTGGTTCTTCTCCATTTGAACGCCCTTGATACGTTTTTTCCTGAAGATTTTTAAACGTACACATGTTGTAATGAAAATAAGCCTGGAAACGGGTATTCACAAACTCATGCTGAAGTTCAGCAAGTGACTTTGTTTTAGGCTTCATTTCTTTTTTAGTCTCTTTAGTCTTCTCACAAGACCAACTGGTCAGGAGAAGCAAGGCTAAAAACACATTAATTAATGATCTCTTTCGCATAATTTGATAATTTGATTTGATTATTGTC
>JAKSAU010001248.1 GCA_022361535.1 Desulfobacterales bacterium | reverse complement strand
TTGAATCGGAATTCAGAAGTTCTCCGTTAGTACCTTCTAAAATCGACCACAGTACACTGTAGGTGTATGGTTTTGTTCCGTTTAAAGTTACATAGTTAGTTGGTGCATCAATGACGTCAGATCCGCCATTAGCTTCAACAGTTTGAACGGTGATTGGCAGGGTGTCCGCAAGGAGAGGATTGTCCACGGAGGTTAAAATCAGTTGAGCATCACCTGCAGCTTTTAACAAAACCTGGTAATTGTTTAATATTTTGGCTACGTTAGTATCCGAACTGGTAAAAGTGAAATTTTCATATGGCATATAAATGCCAACAAATCTTACGCGTATTTTTTCATTTGGCCAGAAATTTTCACTCGAGGGTGATATATGCTCATAGGTGAGGCCGGGTATCGACCCTAATTTTGCATTACTATTAAAACTCACCAACATGGTATCGTAGGCAAGCTCAGTTCCATTGTGCACTTCCCATACCAGTTTATACTCTTCACCAGCTTTACCTTTGAATTGGGAATAAGGTGAAAAACGGTCGAATATTCTGGCACCTTGTCCTTGTATTACGTTCCATTTACCATAGGTTTTATATGCGGGTATATTCGCGTATAAGTTAATATACAAACTATTAGTGTCAGAAATATCTTCGCCTGCAATTGCAACCGGAACAGCATCTTTGCTAAAGCTAATCTCAACAGTATCCTTAGAGCTGCATGTTCCACTACTGTCGTAGTTCATGATAAGCTGGTATGAATCACCAGGTTTGCCTGTGAAAATTGCATTGTTGTTGAAACAAAACGGCATATGGATAGCATCGGGTGTGACTCCATATGCAAACTCTTCGTTTGTTTCGTCAAATACAATTGACCAACTACAATCGTATCCATCCGGTAAACTTGCGTTTAATTTAACTGAAGTTACGTCATTGTTTAGAAGATCCGGACCTGCGTTTGCATTTGAGCACTGCGCATGCAACAAGTCAGCATTGGTTAGTAAGAGCAATAAAGCCAAAAGTTTAAAGCCCTTGATAAAAGAGTTTAAATGATTTATCATGCGGTATGTGTTTTGATTTATTGAATTGATTGTAAAATTTGCGACCATTAAATTTTTATCAATGAATTAGTTGATTGATATTGA
>JAKSAU010000024.1 GCA_022361535.1 Desulfobacterales bacterium | reverse complement strand
GCGCCCTATGATCACGACCTTCTTGCGCGCCCTTGTGATCCCCGTGTAAAGTAATTGACGGGTCACGACAGGTGATATCCGTTCAGGGATGAGAATCAGTACGGTGTCAAACTCCGATCCCTGGCTTTTATGAATGGTCACTGCAAATGCAGGATCGTGGGACGGCAGATCCGGCACCCTGAATTCTCTTAACTTAGAGTTTTCTCCGGTAAACCAGGCATGAGCCTTATTCCCCACTTGCATTACCACCCCGGTATCTCCATTAAAGAGCCCCTTGTGGTAGTCATTTTGTCTGACCATCAAAAGCTGTTTAAAAACAGAGCCTTTTATACCATCTTCAAGGGATGCCCGTAAAACCTTTTCACAAAGATGATTAATTTGTAATGTTCCGTTATTACCGGAATTATGGGCACAGAGAATTCGAAATCGATCTATGCATGCCAAAGCATGAGCAGGAGACTGAGCCCAGGTGAGTTCCTTGTATCCTGAAATAATATGCCTCTTTAAAACCTTCTGGAACCCACCGGGATGCCCTGTATCTTCATACACAACATCCGCATATTTTCCGGATGTAAGTATCTGTGTCAGGGCTATCTTATCACTTTCGTTGACAGCCCGTGCCAAGTTTTCAATTCCGGTTTTCCCTTTTGATCTGAAATTAAAATCCAAAAAAGTCCTGTACCCGGCCATGGAGACAGCCTGGCAAATATCCGTAAATACGGCACCAGCCTGAACAGGAGATAATTGATCCTTATCGCCTAGCAATACTACCCGGGTATTTAAAGGAATCGCTTCCAGCAGCCGGGTCATCAGTGCGATATCAATCATGGAGGCTTCGTCAACAATCACCATGTCAGCGTCCAAAGGATTGTCCTGAGTATGCAGGAACCCCACCCCTTCCTTCTTAGGTTTAAGAACCGAATGAATGGTTGCCCCATTCGATAGACGAGATGCAGCTTTGCCGGTTGGGGCCAAAGATATTACTTTGGGTTTATCAAGCCCGTTATCCTGTGCCCACTCATCTAAAAGAGAACAAATAATATCAGTAATATATGTTTTACCGGTTCCAGGCCCGCCTGATATTACCACAAAATTGTGTGTCAGAGCTTTTTTCACTGCCTCCTGTTGGCCTACAGTTTGATTGGAGTCGTGTTGTGAAAAATGCCGGTTAACGCCTTCTGCTATAAAAGATTGGTCTATTGCACCTGCATGATTTTCAGTTCTATTTCTGATATTTCGAGCCAACCGACACTGAAAATCATAGTACTTGGCCAGGTACAGGTTGTTGTCCCGGTCAAGTATCAAAGGCTGCCGGGATATCCACCTGTTGGAAGAAGACTGTTTATTTTCAAGTGCAACCATCTGTGTGGCAGAAAGATCAGCCACCCAATCTGTCAATCCGGGTAAAGTCAACACCGAGGTTCCATCGCTTGTATGGATTATCGTAGATGCAGTTCGGTTAAGATCCAGGCAGACATGGCCGTTTGTAAGCGCCTGAGAAACCAGGGCTGCTGAAATCGTTGCCAAATGTGTAGCATCTTTAAAAATCGATGCCATTGTTATAGCAAAATAATAATCCAGGTGGGATATAAGCCCTGTATCGTGTAATCGTTCCAGATCTTTAAGAGAGTATTCAGACATACGCTCATATTTAGCAGCCTTTTTTAAAAAAGAAAAGATATGCGATCGCCTGCCAGAAACCTTTATAAATAAATGTTTTGACAGATTTTAATCTTTTTTCTTTTTTTTTTTTGTGTATATTAATGATTATGGTCAAACACACCACCTGTAAGACCCTAAACAATATGAACAAACACAACCTGTCAATTGCAAAGACTACTTTAAAGGCCGTTTTCTTTGCGGAGTTGAAATAATGCGGCTAAAAGTGCTGAATAAAATATGTGCATTAATTATCAGCGGGTTAATCTTATCAGTAAATAGCCTGACCTCATTATCTTGTGCAGAAACACTTCCAATTGGTATGGAAAATTTCCCTCCATTCGAGTTTGAACAAAACGGAAAAATTGTCGGTCTTGACACGGAGCTGGTAAAGCTTGTGCTCACTCGTTTGGGTTACAAACCAGAGATTAAAGTCCTGCCCTGGATACGTGCCCAAAAATATGCAAGAGATGGAACCATAGCCGGCATTTACAGCTTAACGAAAAGTGATGATCGGGAAAAATATTATTATTTCAGTGTCCCTTTAAGTACTGTCAGGGATGTGTTTTTTAAACGAAAGGATCGTCAAATATCCTGGAATACACTTTCAGATCTGTCTTCCTATCGGATAGGTATCAGCCGTGGCTATACCTATGCCGCTGTATTTATGAAGGCCTTGAGGTCAAATTTATTCACATCAGTTCATACATTGTCAGGAAATGACCTTGAGCTTCGCCAGCTCACAAAACTCAAGCGTGACAGGATTGATATCTGTATCTGTGAAGTGTCCGTGTGCAACTATCTGATCAAAACTCACGCCAACCAATTTGATATGATTGATTTCATCGACAAATCAATTGGCCCGGTTCGCCCATTTTATATTGCATTTTCAAAAAAATGGCCTGGTGCCGACATCCTGGTTAAAAAATTCAATTCTGAATTCACCAAAATCGTTATAGAAGGCAGACATAAAAAAATTTTTGAAAAATACGGCGCACCAATACCCACCTTTACCGACTATGATTAACCCTAAATGCCAGTTATGCCTACCCAAATTCAATAATTTGAAATGCTAAGATGACAATTTTAGAAGAACAAGATAACAAGGTTTAGGTATTATAGAATTCATGCGACAGTATGCTTTAATTAACTACCTGGAATTTAACACTTATCCTTTCACAACTATCAAATATAAATTAATAAAACAAGTATACAAAAATTAATATTACCTGTATTCTAATACAAAATACTTCAATATTTTTTAGACGTCTAAAAGATAACTAACTCATTTTTAAGATCGTAACCAAAACTTAAAAGGAGGTTGTTATGGATAATAGCGTTTATAAAATAATTGAAGTGGTTGGTTTTTCAGAAGACTCCTGGGAAGATGCTGCAAAGGCAGCAGTTTCAACTGTAGACAGTTCCATCCGTGACATGCGTGTTGCTGAAGTTGTTCAAATGGATATGCGATTAGAAGATAATCGAATTGTTGGATACCGCACAAAACTCAAAGTTTCGTTTAAACTTGAATAAAGGTTGCTGCTAAACCAGATACTTTTAATTCCAATTCTTACCCCCCTGGTCTGCCCGTGATTGTTTGATCGCCTTTGTCCTAACGCATAATGCAAAGGGGGTCCACCCTTTTACTGAAGTGAAGATCCCAAACAAAAGGGATCACCAGAAGGTAATATCTGGACCACCCATTTTTTGGACCAGCGGTTCAAAGCAAAACATGCAACACGGCAGTTCCGGGGGCCTTTCTACAAAGCCGCATTGATTTGATCTGCATATAACATTTGAGCTATTGGATTTTACTTGATTCAAATCAGAACATCGACTACCATCAGGGCCATTTAACCAACAGGCCAATTACCGGGAAAATCAACCATGCCCCAGCCGACACTTAAGCTTGAACTTTTATTCTGGGACCGCAAACAGATTGTAGAGGATATAGCCAAATGCATCGGCCTCAACGATCTGAATATTATTTCCATGGAGGTAAAAAACCAGGGAAAGAAGACCCTGGTATATATTGAGACGTTAAGCGGCCCCAACTCCCCGGAAAACAACGGCATCATAAAAAGCCTTGAAGCCGTGCCCGACCTGATTAGAATTACCCGCATCACTGCTATGCCTTCAGAGATAAGAAAAAAACGTCTCGAAGTCGTTCTTGACAGTATCCGGGACGGTATCATTGCCATTGAAGAAGACCAGACCATCACCTTTATCAACCCCGTGGCAAAACAGATGTATGGATGGGATTTTCCGTCGCTGACAGGAAAACGTATCACTGAACTGCCCATGGAAAACCTTGATCTTCTTGAATGTCTTGAAGGCAAATCATTTTACAAGCGCAAAAGAAATGTCATCACACGAACGGGAAGATTCCAGTTTTTTTCAAATTGTATCCCACTCAAAGACAGTACGGGCAGGGTAACTGGTGCCATCGAAGTGATGAGAGATATGAGGCAAATCAAGGAGCTTGCCGATGAAGTGACGTCTCCGTCCCGATTTACATTCTCAGATATCATAGGTACAAGCGCACCTATTATGGATGCCATCTCATTTGCCCAGAAGATTGCCCCGTCTTCTTCAGTCGTATCCATACGCGGGCAGAGCGGTACTGGCAAGGAGCTGTTTGCCAAGGCCATACATGCCCACAGCAAACGACCAGGCGAATTTGTAGCAGTAAACTGTGCAGCATTGCCAGAAGCGCTTTTGGAAAGTGAATTGTTCGGGTATGAAAAGGGCAGTTTCACTGGGGCGGAAAAAAAAGGTAAACAGGGATTGTTCGAGATCGCCCATAAAGGCACATTATTTTTAGATGAAATTGCAGATATGCCCATGGGAGCTCAGGCAAAAATTTTGCGTGTGATCCAGGAAAAGAAAGTAAGGCGTGTGGGCGGAGCTGTTGAAATACCTGTGGACACCCGGATAATTACCGCCACAAGCCACCTGATCGAAAAAATGATAAAAGCCAATCAATTCAGGGAAGATCTCTATTACAGAATTAATGTATTACCCATCCATGTCCCGCCGCTAAAAGAAAGACCCGAAGACATTGTCTTGCTTGCCGACCATTTTTTATCCCGCATTGCCAAACAGGTGGGAAGCGCGCCTAAAAAACTAACCCCGGATGCCCGGGAAAAACTCATCCATCATTCCTGGCCCGGAAATGTCAGGGAATTGAAAAATGTGATTGAACGAGGATCAATCATGTCCGACCAAGAGACAATTGATTCAAACGCCATTATTTTTGGCCACGAAATAGAAGAACGAATAAAAGAATTAAAATCCCATTCCGGGATATCACATTCCAATTCCAAAGGCCCATTAAAGGAACAGGTGGCTAAATTTGAAAAAGAATTGATTGAGTCTGCCTTGAACCGGTACCCCAGCATCCGGAAGTGTGCCAGGGCTCTAAAAATTTCTCATACTGCCATGATCAATAAAATGAAAAAGTATCAGATTACTAAGCAGTCTTGATCACCCAACAACTTAGACAATAACCCCTCTGCTTGTTTCTTCAAAGCTTTTGTATTTCCCTGTTGTATTACGCCGGTCTCCGCCTTTTCGACGGTTATTTCTAAAAGAAAGATCAACAATTACGCCGTCTCTGACACTTTTTCGACGATCCTGTTTTTTCTTACGCCTGTCTTTTTTGAACTTTCGGCTAACAGTCTTCCGCCTTTCAGAAAACCCACGAATCTTGTCTGGGGAGTCCAGCACCTCGTTTCTTACGGGAATTATTTTGTAGTCAAAAACCATGATAAATCACACATCTAAATATATTGCTATTATCTCTTACACCTAACTTGAATATCGTCACATGTGATAGGTTTCTTTAACCTTTCTCTATACTTTAATCATTTCCCCTTTTATTTCAAGTACTAAGCTTTATTCGCCCATAAATAAATATTTGTACATTTTACGCTAAATTCACTACTTTTTGTCTACATCATCAATGTATTGGTGAATTCTCAAAAAAGGTACGTAAAGGGAGTCACTGGTTTCAATATGATCCACAAGCCAGTCGCGAAGTTCTACAATGACTTCCATGGTCAAATTCTCTACATCTTCTGCTATTTCACGGCGCAAGCTGATAGAGTTTTTTATAAATTGCCGATGGGCCTTTGAATGAGTGTCCAGGTCTGGGTATTTTCTTTTGCGTAGCAGTTTTTCTTCTTTGGCAAAGTACATTTTACTGAAATCGTTAATCTCAGATATCATATTGGTTACAGTCTTGGCGTCGGCCTTATTTACTTTCAACTCAATAAGTGTGTTAAATTTGGAAAGAATCTCTTTCTGGCACTCATCCAACTCTGGTATATCAACACTATATTTTTCATCCCATTCCTTGATATGGTCCATGGGTTATTCTCCTTTTTTCTTTTTATTGTTTTTTCCCAATACCAATGTTCCCATTATACCAATAGATATAAGCACTGCCAGAATCAACGCAAAGCTTAAGCCATTGCTGCCGAACCTGGGATAGATCTCAAATGGAACCAGGTATCCGTATAATAGCAGGTGAACTATGCCGATACCGACAACTCTAATACCGACTTGTTTCACCCAAGTTTCTCCAAAAGCCGTTGATGGATATTACCGAAACCGCCATTGGACATAATAAGTACAAGGTCACCCGATTTCAATTCCGGCAAAAGAAAATCAATCACTTGACCCGGATCGTCAAAATGATTTGCTGTAATCCCTCTATCTTGTATGTCAGAAGCCAAAGTTGCCGGTAAAAACCGTTCCTCATCAGGGATATTTTTTTTCACTCCAGGGGAACAGATACAAACCAAATCTGCCAAATCAAAGGATGCCGGATAAATGTCCTGGAAAATATTACGCATACTGGTATTGGTCCTAGGCTCAAAAACAGCAACGATTCTTCCGTCCGGATAAAAAGGTTTTACCGCGGCAATGGTCTCTTTTACCGCAGACGGATGATGGGCAAAATCATCCATTACAGTCACGCCGCGGGCCACCCCCCGGACTTCCTGCCGTCTTTTTATACCTGAAAAGGTCGCCAGCCCTTTTGCAATGTCTGCTTCACTTATTCCTATACTTCTGGCTGCAGCCACACAGGCAGTTGCGTTCAGCAAATTATGCCTTCCCTGAAGAGGGGTTTGAAGATCAATTCCGGTATCCGGTCCTAAAATTTTCGCAAGCGTTCTAGGCTGGCAATTAATTGCACCCCAATCAACGTCCTGGCAATGATCTGTAATCTGCCAGTTGCCGCCGTCACCATAAGTATGAGCATCAACACCGGCTTGTTTCAGCACCGTATTCAGAGTCTGATTTTCATTACAGGCAATAATATGGCTTTTGCCTTTTATTTTTCGGATCAGGTCAGTGAATACTCTGCAGATATGATCCAGGTCGGTAAAAATATCAGCGTGGTCAAATTCAATTCCTGTCATTATGGTGATATAGGGATCATAGTGCATGAATTTGGGTCCTTTATCGAAAAAAGCCGTATCATACTCATCCCCTTCAATCACCATGTATTCCCCGGACCCGATCTTGAAAGAGGAATTAAAATCTTTTAAAATGCCCCCCACCATAAATGAAGGAGATAAACCGGCACTTTCCAAAAGATGCGCCATGATGGAAGACGTTGTTGTTTTCCCGTGGGTACCTGTCACCAGGATAATTTTTTTATCACCAGCGATAAAGTGATTCACGGCCTGTGGCATGGACATATATGGAATACCTCTTTCCATGACAGCCACGGCTTCAGGGTTATCACGGCTAATTGCATTACCGATAATGACAAGGTCCGGTACCTTTGAAGGATCATCACTGATGTTTGAAGGATCATAGCCTGAAAAAAGTGTGATGCCGTTTTCCACCAGAAAGTCGCTCATAGGCGGATAAACATTCTGATCTGATCCTGTGACCTCATATCCCATCTCCTTGAGGATACAAGCCAGGGTTCCCATTCCGGTACCACAGGCTGCAGTTAAATGGATACGCTTAATCGATTTTGTCATTAAAGCGTTTCCATTACCGCTTTAGCAGCGGCCACTGTTTCTTCAATGTCTGCATCTGAATGTGCAGCAGAAACAAAACAGGCTTCAAACTGAGATGGCGCAAGATAAATACCCTTGGCCAGCATACCACGGTAGAACTTAGCAAACCGATCCAAATCGCAGGTTTTGGCATCATCAAAATTATGTACGTCCTGATCTGTAAAAAAGAAACCGGCCATAGACCCAATATGATCTACTTGCAAAGGAATCCCTGCTTGGTCTGCAGCATTTTTAAATCCGGAAACCAACATGTCTGCTCTTCGGTCCATATCTGCGTAAACACTGTCTTCTTTGAGTGCAGTCAAAGTGGCGACGCCGGCCGCCATGGCCAGAGGGTTACCTGAAAGAGTACCAGCCTGATATACTGATCCTACAGGGGCAATCTGCTCCATAATTTGCCGTTTTCCACCATAGGCACCTACTGGAAGACCGCCGCCAATAACCTTACCAAAACAAGTCAGATCGGGTGTGATATTAAAGAACCCTTGGGCACATGTCCTGCCGCCAACTCTAAATCCGGTCATAACTTCATCAAAAATGAGCAAAGCACCATGTTTTTCTGTCAAAGTCCTTAGAGAATCAAGGAATTTCTTACTGGGTCTAACCATACCCATATTGCCTGCAACAGGTTCTAAAATGACGCAGGCGATCTCATCACCCTTTTCAGTCATGAGCTGCTCAAATTCTTCAACGTTATTGTAGGTAAGCGACAGTGTGTTTCTAATCACATCTTCAGGCACTCCGGGACTTCCGGGAATGCCCAATGTGGCAATACCCGATCCTGCTGCGACCAGCAATGTATCTGCATGGCCGTGATAGCACCCGTCAAACTTAACGATAAGATCACGACCTGTATATCCTCTTGCAAGTCGTATGGCACTCATGGTGGCCTCAGTACCTGAATTAACCATTCGTATCATATCAACTGAATCCACCATATCCACAACCAATTGGGCCAGTTCGGTTTCAAGGGCTGTAGGTGCGCCAAAACTTGTACCAATATCCAACACCCTTTTGAGTTCCTCGATCACATTGGCAGGCCGATGCCCTAGAATCAGCGGGCCCCAGGACAAGACATAATCAATATAGGAATTGCCATCTGCATCATATAACCTTGCACCCTCTCCTTTTTCAATGAACACAGGCTCGCCGCCAACAGAGCCGCAAGCCCGTACAGGAGAATTAACCCCGCCTGGAATCAGATTTTTTGCCGCCTCAAACAAATCCGTGGATTTTGTCAGTCCCATATGATCATTCCTTATATGTATAAGTGATTAAATTAGATTCATTTCCCAAAACACTGCAATATATCAAACTCAGCTCAAAGGGGTCAACCGGTTTATTGTCCTCTATGCGGCTGGGACCCAAAAAAGTCATTGACATCATGGAGTATCGCTGATATCTTCCTTGCGTTAATTTCATGGGCCATTAGCTCAATTGGCAGAGCAACTGACTCTTAATCAGTAGGTCCAAGGTTCGACCCCTTGATGGCCCACCATGAAAATAAAGGCTTTTAACGGATCCGCGTTGAAAGCCTTTTTGACTTGAGCTGAATTCAAAGTAGCTGATCATGATTAAAAAAATTTTTGTAACCCCTTCCCTCCAGGCTGTAATTCCCTGCCCTTCCTGCGGAAAATCTTATTCAAAAGATGTCTCCAAATTTATAGGCCATAAAGCTGAAGTAAGATTGAAATATAAATGCAAATGCCAGCATACGTTTTCAATCCTTTTAGAACGCAGACGGTTTGTTCGCAAAAAAGTGAACCTAAAAGGATTTGTTATTGGAAAAAACGACAAGACCCCTCTTACTGTAGTGGATATTTCCCAACATGGCATTCAAATAAGTATTGCCAGCAAAGTACCTTATACGGTAGGCGATGTGCTTCAAATTGAGTTTATACTTGATGATTCCAACCACTCAAAAATTTCAAGACAAATCCAAATACGGCGAGTCGTTCCGCCAGTAAAATTCGGGTGTGAATTCACAAATCACGACCACTACGACGATTTAGGAAAGTACTTTCTTTACAATTTTTAAATGGCCAATACTCTCCCCGCACATCGCAATCAGACTGAGATATAGCCATTTACCGTTTTTTCTCATTGTTTTTTACATTTTTATGTAATAAAAGTTCGAAAAAGTTTAGTTATAATCCGACTCTATATAATGTTGCTAAACGATCTAAAAAGAGGTTTCTGATGATTTCCAATGAAAAAGGCTTTTCATTCATTGAGTTGATGGTAGTTGTTGTAATTCTCGGTATATTGGCTGGAATGATTGTACCCAGGTATATGGGAAGGACAGATGAAGCAAAGACAGTCAAGGCAAAAGTAGATATCGCCGCAATCGAAACCAGCCTTAAGCTCTACCGCTTGGATAACGGTACATACCCCTCTACTGAACAAGGATTGATGGCCTTGATTGAAAAACCGGCTACAGATCCCCAGGCACCGAATTGGAATGAAAACGGCTATCTGGATAAGAAAAGTGTCCCTAAAGATCCTTGGGGCAAAGAGTATTTGTACCTGTCACCCGGTGTTCATGAAGAATACGATATAATTTCCTATGGTGCAGACGCAGCCCCGGGAGGCGAAGGAAAAAATGCAGATATCAACAGCTGGGAGCTTGAATAAACCCTGGTCCACATCAGGATTTTCATTGATTGAACTCATTGTGGTGATGTTCATTCTTTCGATCTTGGCTTTTTTTACTCTCCCTTTTTTCACAAGACCGGGACTTTTCCCCGGTGTACAGGATCAGAAATCTCATAAACTTGCAGGAGTTATTTCATCACTCAAGCAAAAGGCTCTTAAAGATGGCAGCACTTTGATTCTCCACTTAGATATGATCGAGGGCAAAGCCTGGGTAACAGCTGAAACCAATGAAATAGAAAACAATCAGATGGATCAAGAGTATAAAAATGGAGATGTTCCAATAGGGAAAACTCAGGACAATACCGAACCTGCTGAGTACCTGTCGGACTTTGTTTTTACAAAAATCGAGGTTAGAAACGAACCTGAAGACCATCACATTGAAGATGTCCATATCCGCTTTTACCCACAAGGCTACTCGGATATGGCATTAATCCATATGGAGGAAGATGACCAGATAGTAACTCTCAGACTCCAACCGTTTTTACCGGATATAGAAATTATCCAGGGAGACGTGTCTTTCAATGATTGTAATTGACAAGGGGTTTACCCTGATCGAAATCCTGGTCAGCATGGCAGTAATGGCCATTGTGCTGGCAACTCTATTTCAACTGCAGTCTTCCACAGTTGACCTGTCTGAATCTGTTCAATTCAAAGAATCAGCCCAGATGCTGGTTCGGCAGCAACTTGCTGCATTACCACTTTTAGATTTTGATTCGGAAGAATTGCAAAGCACATCTGAAGATTTCCAAACCAGGTATACCACCTCTGTTGAAATCGTGTCTGCTGATGAATTGGCTGACTGGGAAGGAATATTATCCGGGGACCGGGCAAGCCGGTTAAAAAAAATCCTTGTGGAAGTTTCTGATCAGAGCCGCGGAAGGCAATTCAAAGTAGAAACATGGCGGTATATAAATGACTGATAACAGGACAGGTCACTTTGGATTTACCCTGGTCGAGGTATTGGTCGCCCTTGCAGTTTTTTCCATCATAATTTTAACCCTTTTTTCATCCTTTAATGCCTTTACTGCCTCAAGCCGCATCATCCGGAACCACCAGTCGGGCAGTCAAGAACAAGGAATCGGACTTAAAACCGTAATTAGCGATATAGAGCAAATTTTTATTCTCCAACCACCACAGTTTAAAAAGGCTGAGGCTATATCCTCTGAAGAAAAAACGGCCTTCGAATTTATAGGCCTTCGTGACATCATAAACGGGGTTAGCGTATCCACTCTCAGTTTCGCCAGCCTCACCCCGGTGCGGCTTTCCGGTATTAATACCGGCATAACCCGGGTGACATATTATGTCTACGACAATGACGGACGGATTGACCTTCATCGCAGTGATCGCCCGGCAGTTCCGTATACTCAGGAAGCTGAACCAGATCCATGCGTTGATCCAATACTGTTTAAAAACATTCTCGGGTTTGATCTGGTCTATATTGATCGGGACGGAAAAGAGTGGGATACCTGGAATTCTCTGGATGAAGAATACGGCCATGCCCTGCCCGCCCAATTAGACATAACCATTACCATAGAGCGTGACGGAAAAAACAAAGAAATAAAGACCATGATTCCACTTTCTGTTAACAGGACAATCACATAATGCCAAAGCGACGAGGACATAGAAGATGTCTTATATTGGCCGGAGAGTCCGGGATGGCCCTCCTTGTCGTGCTTGCGGTGATATCTGTTCTTGTGGTTAGCGGCATTGAACTGGCAAGGCGCACCGGCCAATCTGCCATGGTTTCCGGGCAGGAAGCCGACCGGTTTATGGCCAAAGAACAAGCCATGGCAGGCCTGCATTTGGCCATGGCAATCCTCGTAGAAGATGCCGCGACAACAGAAGTAGATTCACTCCAGGAAGAATGGGCCAGACCTGAAAAGCTATCCATCGCAGTCGAAGCTATGGGAGTTGAACCTGACAACCTTGTATTGGAAATCAGTGATGAGCTTGGAAAGCTCCAAGTAAATGCTCTGATCAAAGATCACCCGGGAAGAGAGTCTAATCCTGACCATTACCAGATTTGGGAACGTTTTTTTGGTCCTATGGCAGAAGATGAACAAGCCTTGGTAAATTGCATCCAAGACTGGATAGATACCCGCGATGATGAGGCTGTAACCGGCATAAGTGGTGCAGAGTCAGATTATTATCTCTCTTTGGATCCACCCTATACCTGTACCAATGGCCCCTTTACTCATATTTCAGAACTTTTCCTTGTTAAAGGAATCACCCGTTCACTCTTTGACGGTAGCACCATAAATTCCGAAGATATAGAGGTAAAACCTGAAAACCCTACAGGATCTTCTAATATAGTTCCAGAAGAGTTGATAACTGTTCACGGTATTCTAACCGATGATTCTACTCAGGAAAAGTATCAGTTTTCCGGAAGAGTCAATATTAATACAGCACCAG
>JAKSAU010000664.1 GCA_022361535.1 Desulfobacterales bacterium | reverse complement strand
TATTGCGTACCGGTAATAAAGCCATCTCTAAAGAGGCAAGAGGCAATAGCGATTTTGTTCGTAAGGAAATACAGATAGATTAGATGTAAAACTTCGAGGAAATATGTCAATGGAGATTAACATTTGTGATGAGTGTTCATCGCAATTCTATATTGAGACTTCTGAAATGGCCGGATTATGCCCAGAGTGCTCTCATTATTTGTATGGATATCCGAATTGTGAGCAACTTAGCCATCTTTTTTAAGTACTTTAGTTAGGTACGTCAACTCCACTAAAATGGTCACAATCAGGTCACAAGCTTTTGCAACCCTCTGTAATTATTACACCACTTCAAAACTCCCGTTAATGAAGTAGTACCAAGGTCAGACATAGTCAGAAAATAATTCAAGCACAGCCTATTGAATCATGCGCCAGGTATATTAATGATGGCCGCAGCAGTGATGCGTCTTATCCTGAGGAAAAGAAATAAGCGTCAGACCAATCCACATCATTACACCCAGTCCGGATGCCAAAGAAAGCGCGACACCAATTCCCTGCCCAAAAATAAAACTACCTAAAGGCAGCACAATAAGTACCACCCCATAGCTTAAGCGGCCCAGCAAACTTTGAAGGGAAAGATATGTGCTGCGTACACCTTGATCTAACAAGGGTGTCAGTTCACCATTGATAAGTGGAGTGTAAATAGCCCGCGACACGGTCCGCAGAACAAGCATGCCTGCCACCAATGGGTGAATTACAATAGCCATGGCACCTATCATCAGCACCTGAAACAGGGCACATCCCAAAAGGACCTGCCTGACTTTGCACCGATGCTGTATCATTGCTGCCACCCCGGTAAAAAGGCTGCCTGTAATCATGGTCAGGGCCAGATGGATACCAGCTATCCCCGGTGTAAGTGTTTTTATCCATCCCAATCTTTCTGTCATCGTACTAAGGTAGGGCTGGTAAAACTCATAAGGCAAATGCATTAGAACAGTCATAAACATAATATAGAAAGTAAAAAACCTGAACCGGTGCGATACGGACTTTCCCATAAGGTCGATTATCTGCCGTCCCATTGAGGCCATAGGTTTTCTCTTTTGTTGTGGTGGATCAGTGAAAGTAAAAACAAAACCCAAAGACACAAGTGCTGCAATGAATGATGCACCATATATCCACTTCAATTGTCCTAAAGCCATCAACCCGCCGGCAACAGCACCCAAGGCTCCTGCAGTAAAAGAAAAGCGTAACGCCTTACCCTCTTTTTTTACATACAGACCCTGTTTTCCTTCAGCTGCAAGACTTTCATAATGCAGTGCCGTATCAGTTCCGGATGCTGCAGCAAATCCGGCAGCAAGGAAAACCTGGGCCAAAGCAAATTGTAAAAATCCATTGCCGGTCCAGAACAACAAATAAGCCAATGCCATACAAGCCGAAGATCCTGCCAAAGTCAGTTTGCGGCCAAACCTGTCAGAGATATAACCTGAAGGGACTTCCATCACAGCGACGCTAACATAGTAGACCGCTTCAAGCCATAATGCCTGCTCCAATGTCAGGACTGAGATGAAATACAAGAAAAAGGCAGGCCCCCAAAAATAACAGTCTCTGAAAAACAAATACCATGGGTAATGCCTGATATTGGTCTCCATGGGGTTTTGTCGAGGTAACATTAGAGGCCTCACAAGTATTTAATTAGCTTTTCAAGCTCTGCATTGATAGAGTCCGCGGACCTGGACCGGACAACATCATTTCCCAGGCAATGAGCGACATGATCTTTGATAAGAGCCTGTTTAGCGTTGTATATAGCGTTTGACACAGCCTGAAGCTGATGAGCCACGTCCACACAGGGCTCACCATTCTCGATCATGGAAACCACTTTACCCAAATGCCCTCTTGCCCGTTTCAAACGTTTTGTAATTGCTTCGTGGCTGGTATGCATATCTGACAAAGCTTTGGTATTTTCATCACTGGTCATTTTATTTCCCTTTTATATTCATAACACATCCCCCATAAGGGGATATGTGTCTATAATATTAACTTATAAGGGCAATTTCAATATCCCCCTATAAATTACCCGAAAGTTCTATCTCATAAGATCTTTCATTTTCCAAAAATCTGCCTTTAGACAAATAAGGTGCATTACACAAACAATTATGGTATACAAAGTCAGCATACTATTTATAAATGCCTTCAAACTCGGTTCCCAGGACAAAGACTATGGAAAAAAGCAACGAAGAAATTGTCTATCAAAAACTGAAAAATGCCATTATAAAACGGTATATCAAACAGGGCACCAAACTGGTGGAAACAACACTGGCCAAACAGCTTGATGTAAGCCGCACACCTATTCGGGGGGCAATCAGGCGCCTTGCCCATGAAGGGTATGCCACATACGAACAGAACAAAGGGGTCTGTGTCATTGAACCTACCCTTGAAGAAATAAAGGAAACATTTTTTGTTCGGGAACAGCTTGAAAGTTCTGCTGCAGGCCTTGCTGCAGCCAGTATCCAACCGGACCAGATCGAATTGCTGGAAAGCTATTTATCAAAAGAAGAAAAAATATTTGAAGACCGTGATATTGAAGAGTATTACCGGGTCAATGATGCCATCCATATGACCATAGCCCGGGCCTCTGGTAATACTGTTTTGATCCGATACATTGAGGAGTTGCTGAACCGGACGAAGATTTATTTAATCCTGTATGATCCCTTTTACACCATGCCGTTTAACCCCTCCCACCACGAACACCGGCGGGTGGTAGATGCATTAAAAAGCCATGATGCTGTTCAGGCTGAAAAAGTTATGGGCATTCATTTGAGAAGTGCATGCCACGGTACCGAATGGAAAGTGCTTCCAGAAGATTATATTTCTCTTTAAGCTTTTTTTAGAAAGCTTTCTGCAAGGTAGGTCCAGAATCCGGCACCCACAGGCAGTATATCATCGTTAAAATCATATTGGGGATGGTGCAAAGGTAACGCTGCTTCATTGGGGCGTCCCATACCAATGGAAAACATGCACCCTGGCTTGGATTGCAGCATATAAGCAAAGTCTTCGCTTCCCATGCTGGGTTTTTCCAGATAAACAACCTTTTCAATTCCCAGGAACTCTTCAGCCTTTTGCTTTACGAAATCTGTTTCAGCTTTATGATTCACTGTGGCATCATAGCTTCGCCGGTAATCCACAGTAGCTGACATGCCGTAGCTTCTCGCCTGATCTTGGGCAATCTGGATAATACGCTGCTCTAAGAAATCCCGTGTTTTTGGATCAAAAGACCGGATGCCTACAACCAGCTCAGCTTCATCTGGGATAATATTGCTTACGGTTCCGCTTTTAAACGCACCTACGGTGACAACAGCCGGTTCAAAGGCCTCAATATTTCTTGAGACAATGGTTTGCAGTGCCATGACAATGGATGCCCCGGCAACGATCGGATCTGCAGCATTCTCGGGGCTTGCACCATGTCCGCCCTTGCCGTGAACTGTA
>JAKSAU010001184.1 GCA_022361535.1 Desulfobacterales bacterium | reverse complement strand
TTGCCGTTTACTTCCAATGCCATGTGTTTGCTCCTCTGATTATGACGAGTTTTATTTGGCGAGCTGCCCTCCGAGGTGCCCGTTCAGGCCGCTGAGTGCCGCCTTGCCCGGTCTGCCCCGGCGTCGCCGCGGCGTTCGCATGTGCCTTCTCGTGCACCGAAATCCGGAGGGGGATTTTATTTGAACATCAGTATTTGTTAAACCGGTTCATTAGTGTCGCGTGGTCGAGCGGGCGGTAAGTCGTCGGTTCGTCGCGGTTTCAGCGGTCGTCTTCGCTCTTTTTCACTGCGTCGATTCCCTTGTGCGGAATGAACAGGCCGCAGCCCATGTGACGCAATGGGCCTATGCCCTGTTGTTGTACCTGCACCGATTGCTCGGCATTGAGCCCCGCGATCATGATGCTGCGGGTGGGGATGGGCCCGTCCGGTCCGTCGACCTCGGTGGTCTTGCCGCACAGCGCCTTTTTCACCCGTATGCCGCGTGCCGCCAGGTGGCCGACGATGCGTTGCATGAAGGCGTTTTCGTCCCGGTCCTCGCCGTCTTCGAGCACGACGTAACGCGAAAAGATGGTGCCCTGGCTGGACAGCATCTTTTGCTTGGATTTGCCGGTCTTGAGTGTACAGCCGCCGATATCCAATTCTGCGCCGTCGAGCGCCTGTTGGACCTGTTCTATGCGATCCTTGGGTACGCGCAGTGTGAGCTTGGTCCGTCGCGATAGGATGAGTTTTTGTCCGAGCTTGGGGTCGGGGCGTTCCCAGCCATTCTGCGACCCGGCCAGATGGACGGTGTGTACGCCGAGACGATCATCCTCTTCCAACTCCGGCAGATGCGCCTTCAACGCCTTGGACAGGTCGCAGGCGTGGTCAACCGGAAGTTCTTTGCATTGAATGTCGAAAACCAGATCGACGATATCGTCCGGTATTTGGTAGGCCTTGGGTTGATCGTCTTCTTGCCAGAACATGTCGTATCTCCACCGGGTCAGTTGCCCGGGATCTGAGTCTGCAGTTGTTCGCGATCGAACCACCACTGATCCTGCACCAGTACGTCGACCACGTTGCGCAGGCGAACGAGAAACTTGTCGGGGTCGT
>JAKSAU010000494.1 GCA_022361535.1 Desulfobacterales bacterium | reverse complement strand
TGTTTGTTCAGCAAAGGACAACTCAAATTTTGAGTTTCCAAACCATGGTCTCTTGCGTGAAAGGATTCAAACTCAAAGCCAGTCAGATAAAAAAACTGACGGAAAAGGAAATTAAAGAGATATTCGACTCGGATTACATGGTACTCATTGCTCAAGAGCAGATCAGCACCATTCGTACGTTGAATGAGTCGATTAAACGAATCGAGCAAAAGGTGAAATCGGAGATCACGCTTAAAAAGGAATTTGAGATGCTTTTAACCATCCCTGGTATCGGTGTTATTTTGGCTCTGACGATCATGCTTGAAGTTGGGGATATTAATCGCTTTGAAAAAGTTGGAAACTTCTCCTCTTATTGTCGATGTGTGTCAAGCCAGCGCACCTCCAACAACAAGCCAAAAGGAAAAGGGAATACAAAAAATGGTAATAAATATCTCGCTTGGGCGTTTGTGGAAGCAGCTAATTTCAGCAAACGATTTAGTCTACAATCGCAAAAATACTATCAAAGAAAAGCTGCCAAGACAAAAAACGTGGTAGCGATCAAAGCATTAAGTCATAAATTGGCCAGGGCTTCCTATTATGTCATGCGAGACAAGGTGCCTTACGAAGCTGATTTATTATTTAGGTAGGTTAGGGTGCAATAGGGAACCGGTGAAGGGGTTGGTTGATAACCAAACGGCCTGATTGGCAACTATTGCACCCAGTAAGAAACTATAACGAGTACAAATCTACTGAAGGTAAAAGCTGTCTAAACTGATTCGCCTATGTTGTGAGCCTACAAGGGTTTGGTTAACAACCAAAGGTCTGTGCTAAAACGATTGGACACAGCATGGAACCCAGGAATTTCTGGTCGTTGAAAAACGAAGGGCGTTCTGATTCTGTGAAACAGAATCAGGAAATTGCCTAAAACCCGATGGGTGACTGGAGCGTATCAGTTAAAAAAAAACTGAAAACAAAAACAACCCCACAAAAAGAAACAAGGGGCGCGGATAGTGTTACAGGCTGAACCCTCGGTGGAGACTATGTTTCCGCGAAAAACACTTTATTTTTTGCAGGGAGGTGTGTGTTTTTCGCTTGACCAATTCTTTAATGGGTGACCCCGTTTTTTTGAAGACCTGATAATCATATAAAGACAAGAGCTCTCGAATAACTCCTAGGAAAGCGAATTGCAAGACACCTCCCTGTTCATAGTAGAGGCTATGAACAGTTTTTATTCATTATTAATGCACCCAGGAAAGGAGGTGTCATATGAAAACATACGCAGGAATCGATTTACATTCAAGCAATAGTTTTGTTGGAATCCTGGATGAGCAGGATAAAAGGTTGTTTAACAAGCGATTACCCAACGATCTGGATGTCATTTTGACAGCGTTGGAGCCCTTTCGAAATTCTCTTGCTGCCATTGTCGTTGAATCCACCTACAACTGGTATTGGCTTGTTGATGGGTTAATGGATGCTGGATATCCTGTGCATCTCGCCAACCCATCG
>JAKSAU010001246.1 GCA_022361535.1 Desulfobacterales bacterium | reverse complement strand
TGTTATGACCGAGTTGTTCAAAGACAAAGCCACTGGTGAACTCAATTCCCGTGTCCTTGACGTATCTTTTAAAACCATCCCCCACGTCTCATGTCCTGTGATATCCGGAGTGCTCAAATCTTTGGAAGTATGTACCGGCCTCGCCCTTCCAAAAGATGCAACAATAACCTTCAAGGACGAGGCCTGATCAAAAAATGCCTGGCACCGGCGACCATAAATTAAATCGATACCTGGGCCAGGCCCGATCTCATGCAACAAGTAACGCTATTGATACTGTTGTAGTCGGTAATGAAGCAGCAGATCTGGACTCAATAGCAACAGCCTTTGTTTTGGCCTATATCCTGGGTAAACAAAAGAAAAAGCCTTCAGCCCTGCCTTTAATCCCCATTGCCCGGAATGATTTCAGACTTAGAACAGAGGCTGTATATGTTTTGGGTGAGGCTAAAATCGACCTTGCCCTTGTTCTGTTTCTGGATGATATAGCACAGGACGCAGATGCATTCCGTCAATTCTTAAACAAGGTGCAACACTTGACCCTGGTGGATCATAACAGGCTTTCAGGCAGGTTTGAGCCATACACTGATAAAGTCTCTCATATCGTGGACCACCATGAGGATGAAGGCTTTTACCCAAGAGCAGACCGCACCATAGAGCCGGTGGGTTCCTGTGCGACCCTGGCAGGAGAACTTCTGATCAAAGAATGTCCCGGTGCTATGGAACCCCATATAGCCACGCTGCTTTTAGGCACCATCCTTTTAGATACAGTTAACCTTGATCCTAAGGCCGGGCGGGTAACGCCAAAAGATATATCAGTTGCCCAAGCACTTGAACCTTTTTGTCAAATAAAGCCAGACAGTTTTTACCAGGCGGTCCGAGAGGCCAAGTTCAGCATAAAAGGTCTGGATACAAGGGATCTTTTAAGAAAAGACTATAAAGAGTTTTCCTTTGACCAAATACGATGTGGCATTGCTTCAGTGCCTATCTCCTTAACCCGCTGGAAAGACCGGGATCCAAACCTGGGCAAACAACTTGAGACCTGGGCCCGCGAAAAGAACTTGGACATTCTTGTCACCATGAGTGCCTGGTCGGGCCTTACATTTTCAAGAGATCTTGGCGTATATACCTGCCATCCGAATGACATTGAACCGTTAATTGCGATGCTCCAATCAAACGGACTTGACTTAACACCGCTGAAAAAACAGGTGCCTTGTGATACAGGCAAAACCGTATTTTTCAACCAAGGCAATTCATCCATATCCAGAAAAAAACTGGTTCCGCTGCTTTCTGATTTTTTTTCAGTATAGATCTTTTCTATACTCTTACGAAAATCTATCAAAAATATCTCTTTGACCTGTTTTCCATTAGCTTGTAACTTCAAGGTTCTCAAGCCATGGAGCAATTATGTTCAAACATCCTGATACTGCAGCCACTTTTCCAAACAAAACCGACGGAAAGCCTGAAAAAAGACGCCAATGCACCCGGTGCGGTGCCTGTATGACCCAATGCAAATTTTTAGAGAAATATGGTCCTCCGGGAGACCTGTCTGAATCGTATGCCCGGAACCCGGAACCCCTTCATTCACTTGCGTTTGAATGCAGTCTTTGCGGTTTGTGTTCTGCAATCTGCCCCCATGGAATCAATCCTTGTGCCATGCTTCACCAGTGGCGTAAGGATGCCGTATCGTCAGGCAATCTTGAGTTAAGCCCTTATAAAACTATCCTAAGATATGAAAAAATCGGCAGCTCAAAACCCTTTTCTTTTTACAGTCTTCCTAAAAATTGTAATACGGTCTTTTTTCCCGGGTGTACACTTGCCGGGACCAGACCGGGTATCACCTTGAGCGCCTTTGAATATCTTAAATCAGTAAAACCGGAAACAGGAATTGTTTTAGACTGCTGCACCAAACCGTCCCATGATCTTGGCCGCATGGATTTCTTTTCAACCATGTTTAACCAGATGATACGCTTTTTAGAGAATAATGGCGTAGAGACTGTTATCACAGCCTGCCCAAGCTGCCATAACGTCTTTAAAACCCATAGCGGCCTGAAGGCAGAGAGCATTTATCAAGTCATGGCAGCAGACCGGGATTTTTCACCTCAAAACTGCGGGGAAATCTCTAAAAGTCAAAATACAACTATCTTGGTCCAGGATCCATGCCAGGCAAGGTACGACACCGTTACCCAGGATGCTGTCCGGGTTTTGGCCCGCCGTTATGGCCTTGATGACAAACCGTCCCAGTCCAGCCGCACCCGCACCCTGTGCTGCGGGGAAGGGGCATCTGCAGGGTGTGTCAATCCGGGAATGGCTTCCGCCTGGAAGAATAAACGCGTACAGTCAGCCAGCGGCCATACCGCCCTGACATATTGTGCAGGATGCGTAAACAAATTATCCGGGTCAAGCAGTAGTTTCCATGTTCTGGACCTGATATTTGGAAAAAGCAATCCACTATCAGGAAAGGCTGACATATCCCGTGCCCCTTTAACTTATATCAACCGTCTTAAATTAAAGCAGACCATTAAAAGGGATAAGGCCCATACCACTTGGCAAAGGCCCTTTTATAACGGAAACGGGACGAATCGCTTTTTCAAAAGTATCCTGAAAATAGGAAGTGTTGTTGCCGCCCTTTTCGCTTTCCAAGGCTTATTTCGATAACGTAACCAGCCCCAAAATCTATTCAACAAAAATACCGATCTGTTTCATATAACCGGATATTTCATTGATGGTCTCCTGGATTTTATCAATCAGTGCCGGTACGATCACGATGGTATCATCCCCAGCCACTGAGCCAAGCACCAAATCAAATCCATGGTCGTCAATAAATTTGGCCACGGTGTTGGCTGTTCCTGGACGGGTATGAATAACGATAAGTTGGGTATTGTGGGCAATGGATTTAACAAGGGAATCAAAAAAGCCTATATCCTTGAGCTCTGTGCGGGCCAAAGCCCAAACCGTGTTGCCGCTGCCGTCCTGCCCCTTGACCGCATTGATTTTTTTAAGGGCTCTGGATACGGACGACTGTGTGGTTTCAATACCCCGTTCTTTGAGTGCCAGGACAAGCTGGGCCTGGTTTCCGGTAACTCCCTGGGAGAGCAGCAGATGAAGTTCAGAAGCAATAGTCATGTTTTATTTCATATTTATGCGTAATATTAAAAAAAATATGCGGTTTTTATACTCAATAGTCTTGACTATTTCAAGATTTTTCTGCATTAATAGCCAATGTTTGAAATGATTACAAAAATTACCCTGTAGATCAGATATATAAGGAGTTTATAATGGCAAAGGAAAAAGTGGTTCTGGCCTATTCCGGCGGACTTGATACGTCAGTCATCCTCAAATGGCTGCTGGAACAAGGATACGAAGTATTTGCATACATGGCCAACATCGGCCAGGAAGAAGATTTTGAGGCGGCTGAAAAAAAGGCCCTTCAGATCGGTGCTTCCAAAGTATTTATCGAAGACATGAGAAAAGAGTTTGTCACCGATTATATTTTTCCTGTCTATAAAGCCAATACAGTGTATGAAGGCCGCTATCTTTTAGGTACTGCCATTGCCCGGCCCATCATAGCCAAAAAGCAGATCGAAATTGCAAATGAAGTGGGCGCCCAGTATGTTTCCCATGGAGCCACCGGAAAAGGCAATGACCAGGTCCGGTTTGAACTGTCCTATTATGCACTTAATCCGCAGATAAAAGTCATCGCACCATGGAAGAACACTGAGTTCCTCAACACATTCAAAGGCCGGACCGACCTTCTGGAATATGCGGAAAAACACGGCATTCCTACCAAGCAAACTGCTGCCAAACCTTACAGTGAAGATGATAACCTGCTCCACATTTCCCATGAAGCAGGCATATTAGAAGATCCCGGTGCCATCTGCGATGAAAGCATTTACTCCCATACCGTATCCCCGGAAGATGCTCCAGACACACCGACTAAGATTGTTGTCGAATTTAAGGACGGCATCCCCGTAAGGGTCAAAAACCTGGAAGACGGTACGGAAAAAACCGATGCCCTTGAACTCTTTGAGTATTTAAACCAACTGGGAAGGGAAAACGGCATTGGCCGCCTTGATATGGTGGAAAACCGCTTTGTCGGCATCAAATCCAGGGGGGTTTATGAAACTCCTGGCGGGGCAATCCTCCATGAAGCCCACAAAGACATCGAAGGCATTGCCATGGACCGTGAAGTGATGCGTCTGCGTGACATGCTGGCAGCCAAACTGGGCGAGTTGGTTTATAACGGGTTCTGGTTCAGCCCTGAAATGGAATTTCTCATGGCAGCCATGGACAAGAGCCAGGAAGTGATTGACGGTGAAGTCACCTTAAAGCTTTACAAAGGCGTGGCCTATCCTATTGCCCGGACATCCCCCTCATCACTATACGACCAGGATCTGTCCTCCATGGACATCGAGGGCGGTTACAACCAGGAAGATGCCGAAGGCTTTATCCGGATCAACGCCATCCGCCTAATGGCCCACAGGAACATCATAGATAATAAATAAAAACTGAACGAATAAATTAAAAAACGCCCGGTTCTGAATTCTTCAGAACCGGGCGTTTTTTTTTACATTAATGTATGTCCAGAAAATGAGGATTTTTTTCCAAGTTCAAGGCGCAGCTCATTTTCCAACCGGAGACGTACACGAAGTACGTCGAGGATTTAAATAATTTCTGCAACAAAGAAATTGGGAAAAAAGACCATTTTCTTTACCGCCCTGCAATGGGGGCTACAAACTGCGACTCCGAATCCCAGGGGAATAAAATCCAGGTATCCTGGCTCACCTCGGTCACATGGGCATTGACCAAGGGTTTGCCCGCAGGTTTGGCATAAACCGTAGCAAAATAAGCTTTAGGCAGCATTTCCCTGACAATCTTAGCTGTAGACCCAGTATCCACAAGGTCATCTATGATAAGAAGATCCTCCCCATCCCCTTCTATGGATTTTAAAATGGTTGCCTCACCCTGGTTCTGCCAGTCATAGCTGGTGATACAAATGGTATCAATAAGGTGGATACCAAGCTCTCTTGCTATAATGGCTGCAGGTACAAGCCCGCCACGGGTAACGGCCACAATACCTTTCCATTCTCTATCCCGGTCGTGGAGCCGCCAGGAAAGGGCTTTGGCATCCCTGTGCAACT
This sequence comes from Desulfobacterales bacterium, assembly GCA_022361535.1. The sequence continues at coordinate 1,914 of JAKSAU010001246.1, read as the reverse complement.
GGTCCCAGGAAATAGGATAACTTCGTTTATACCGGTCCTCTTGTTCTGACATTGTTACATTACTCCTATGGGAATCTATTTAATTATTTTGTAAGGTGGACTTTTGGTATGCCTGTTTTATGTTATCTGGAAATAAATTAAAAGAACTATTATCAAGCAGGATAAAGGAAAATCATGAAAGATACAATCGGACGCTGCCTGTCATGCGGCGGGCAACTATTCATCAGGCGGACCTGAAAAAGGGTCTTTCTTTGCTGCAGGTCCTGCAGTGCCAATTACCCGGAAGATAAATATAAAGACCTGATGGACGAATACCTGGAAGAACAACTTGCCAATGTCCCTGTCAACAGACTGTAAAATTTAATTTTACATCACACCGACAAATTTACCCTATCCCAATACGGACAAGCCCCACCACAATTTGACACCCATCTTTTACAGGCATGTCAAAAAAATTGACATGCCTTAATATTCATGCCACCATATCATCCGTATAATGACCGGATTAAAGGGAAACAACACCATGCCCGAAGCCATAAAAAAATTCCTGTTTGACCTAAACAATGCAGATTTTCTTTCGGTGTTTGATGAGTTCAGCGACGGGGTAATTGTCGCAGACACACAAGGGACCATTGTCTATTACAATGGCGCCATGTCCCGTATAGATGAACTCAACAAGGAAGATGCCCTTCTGACTCCTGTGACTGAAGTGTACGACTTGAATAACGACGAGAGTATTATCATGCAGTGCCTGAGTAAGCGGAGACCCATTATTGACTGTCCCATCTTCTACCGGACCCATATGGGGAAATTTGCAAACACCATCCATTCGGTCTTCCCGGTGTTCAACAAAGACAAACTGGTTGGAGTGATCTGTTTTGTCAGGGATTATAATATGCTGGTTAACACCATTGCTGCCATGCCGGTCGATCCAAGGCAGGAGACCGATTACATTACTTTTGACAATATCATTGGTCAAGATCCGGCATTTAGAGATGCCATCCGTGCTGCCCGTCTTGCCTCCCAGACCCCATCCCCTGTCATGCTGTTTGGCGAAACCGGTACGGGAAAAGAATTGTTTGCAAGGGCTATCCATAACCAGGGTCTTCGCAGCGACCAAAGGTTTACACCGGTAAACTGCGCAGCCATACCGGAAAACCTTTTGGAAGGGATCTTGTTCGGTACTTCAAAAGGGGCATTCACCGGTGCTGTCAACAAAGCAGGGCTTTTTGAACGGACCTCAGGTGGAACCATATTCCTGGATGAAGTCAATTCCATGGCCGTTGGGCTTCAGGCCAAGATCCTGCGAATTGTCCAGGAAAAAAAGGTACGCCGGGTAGGCGCCCTCAAAGAGATCGAAACCGATCTTAAGATCATCAGCTCAATAAATAAAGACCCGCGTATTTCCATTGCAGAAGGAACACTGCGCTCAGATCTGTTCTACCGGTTAGGCGTGGTTTTCATTCACATTGTTCCCCTGCGCCACCGATTGGACGACCTGGAAATCTTAACAAACCACTTTATTAAAAAGCACAATAAAAGGCTGCAGAAACAGGTGTTGGCCATTTCAGACAATGTCATGGAATTGTTCAGAATCTACAATTGGCCCGGTAACGTCAGGGAACTGGAACATGTCATTGAAGGGGCGATGAATGTGGTGGGTGAAGGTACGACCATTCGAATGAACCACCTGCAATCTCATTTTTCCAACTGGTCCATCTCCCACAGACACAAGGAACCGGATATCCCAACATTTTCAAAATCCCATGCGCCCCAGTTTCAGGCCCCGCCTGTCACAACCAATACCACACATCAATCAGACCTGAAAAAAAACAAGGAAGAAAATGAGCGCGAGCTTCTTGTGCAGGTCCTGGCAAGTAAAAGGGGCAACATTTCACAGTCAGCCAAAAGCCT
>JAKSAU010001242.1 GCA_022361535.1 Desulfobacterales bacterium | reverse complement strand
TCTTTTTAATTGGATTTTTTCTGTATAAGGGGGGGGGCCGTTAAACATGGATAAATCAGAAAAAAACGTACTAAAGTCCGTCTATATCATGGGGGAGAAATTACAGTCGTTTATTACATCAGCAGGGATTCCCATCTGTGAAAAATACACACCGGATCATATAAAGCAATTCAACTATTCAGAAAAGCTGGGGAACCCGGGAGAATATCCTTTTACAAGAGGAATTCATCCGAATATGTACAGAGGCAGGATGTGGACGAGAAGATTTCAGGTCGGGTTTGGAACACCTGAAGACGTTAGAAAACGCCTGAAATATCTATATAAGGAAGGGCAAACCGGATTCACCCTAACCATAGACCTTCCAACCTACTATGGATTTGATTCAGATGATGAGATCGCTGCAGGCGAAGTCGGTGTGACTGGTGTGGCAATCTCAACTCTGGAAGATTTTGAAACTATTTTTGCTGACTATTCTCCAGATGAAGTAAGTTGCTCTTTGTCTACTCGTCCACCCGTCTCAGCCGTATTTCTCGGTATGCTGGATGCTATGGCGGAAATAAGGGGAATTAATAAAAATACCATTCTTGGAACCATTCAAAATGATCCGATTTTTCAGATGAGCGGCGGACCTCTGCAGACAACGACCCAATTTTTCCCTTTGGAAGGAATTGCCAGGTTGTGTGTTGATACCATTGAATATGCATCTTTACATTTTCCAAAATTAAATTGGCTGGTGTCCAACGGATATAATGCAAGGGATACTGGTATTACCGCTGTTCAAGAAGTTGCGTTTAGCCTGGCTCTTGCCGTAGAGATATTTGAAACAGTTTTAAAAAGAGGACTTGATATCGATCAGTTTGCTCCACGAGCAGCCTGGCTTATGGCAGTCGGAATGAACATTTTTGAAGAGGCTGCCAAATTCAGAGCAATGCGCAGAATGTGGGCCAAAATTGTCAAAGAACGGTTTAGTGCAAAAAAACCGAAATCAATGAAACTTCGTGTTGCCATTCAGAATAGCGGCACAAGCTATACATCCCAGCAGCCTCTGAACAATATTGTACGCGGTACTGTCGGAGTAATCGGAGCGGTCCTTTCTGGTGTACAGTCATTCCAGGTTGCCTCATATGATGAAGGGCTCTGCCTACCAACTACAGAGTCTTCAAGAATCGCATTAAGGACATCGCAGATTATTGGATACGAAACAGACCTGACATTCACAGTCGATCCTTTGGCAGGTTCTTATTATATTGAAAATCTTACCGATAAAATGGAGCAAGAAATAGGAGGAATGCTCGAAAAAATTGAAAAAATGGGAGGAATGCTCGAGGCCGTCCAATCCGGTTGGGTGGAGAAGCAAATCATGGAGGCGCGGCTGAAAAAACAAAAAGCGATTGAAAGCGGCGAAAAAATATTGGTCGGTGTTAATTCATTCACTGTGGACAAGGAGGAAGAACCCGAAATTACACTTTTTCGTACTGAAAACCAGCAATGGGAGAATAAAAGAAAAGCCTATCTGAAAAACTGGAGACTGAAAAGAAATGATGAAAAATGCTCTGAAAGCCTCTCAGAGATAACCGCACTTATGAAAACTGACGAAAATATGATACCGGCAATTGCAAATGGATTAAAAAAAGGACTGACTATCGGGGAAATCCACAGCGCAATGCGTAAGGCATTTCCTGATTTCATACTAAAATCAAGAGGAGATGATTCAAAGTAAACACTAACCGGAGGGCAGGCTAACTTATGGAAAGAGAAGGGGAAAAAATAAAAATAGTAATGGGAAAAATGGGCATGGATTGTCATGATACTGGAATTATGACTTTGGCATACCAGCTTCGGGAAGAAGGATTTGAAGTTGTATACCTGGGACTTCATAACAGCCCGAAAAGTATCTACCTAACAGCCGTTCAAGAGGATGCAGATGTCATTGGTATCAGTTTTCTTTCCGGTCAGCACATGCATAACATGAAAAATCTCATGGAATTGATTAATGGAAAGAATGACTTCCTTGTCCTGGTAGGAGGCGTAATCCGGAGATCAGATATTCCAGAGCTAAAAAAAATAGGAGTTAATAGGGTTTACCAGCCCGGAACGACGTCTTATGAAGTAGCAGAGTACATCCGATCAAATGTAAAAAATCAAACTGAAAACTGATACGAGACCATCATTTTAGGCGGCAGCATTTTGCAAGAAGCCCCTGCAGTCTGGCCTATAGCTAACTAATGAGGAGTCAAGATGAAAGAACTTGTTATAGGAGAAATTTCCAGAATTAATTCCATTAAATATACAGACAAAGCGGCTGTTTTGTTTGGCGGTAAGAAAAATACCTGGAGCCAGTTCGACAGATCTGTCAATAGACTGGCCAACATGCTTATCGGTAGTGGTTTTAGAAAAGGGGACCGGCTTGCATTTCTAAGCCAGAACAGCCAGGAGTACCTGGAATGGTATTTCGCATGTGCTAAAGCCGGAGTCATTGTTGTTCCGATAAACTACAGGCTGGTCGAGAATGAAATATCCCATCTTCTTGGGCACTCCGAGCCTAAAGGAATGATCGTAAGCGATGATTATTTTGATGTTGTTGAATCTCTGAAACGCCGATGTCCCCTGAGTATCTATTATGGAACCGGAGACTGTGACAGAAACTGGCTGGTTGAAATCGATAAAGAGGTTAAAAAATATCCTGATAATCCGCCCGATGAAAATGTTGAAGAAGATGACGCTTTTTGCATCATCTATACAAGCGGCACAACGGGTGCTCCAAAGGGGGCTGTCTCGACACACAAAAATTATATCCTCAATGCTCTGGCAACGATAAATGCTCAAAGAATCGTGTCGGATGATATTAATTTGGTTGTTGCACCACTGTATCATGCAGGAGCACTTTTCCACTCTTTCAGTTATGCCATGCAGGGCTGCTCTCAAGTTGTAATGAAACGGTTCGACCCAAGACAACTGCTTGAAATCGTTCAGAATGAACAGATAACAAGCTGTCTGATGATACCGACAATGCTCAATTTCTTTCTCAATGATCCGAATTTTAACCAGTTTGACACCTCTTCATTAAAAAAAATCTTCTACGGTGGTGGGCCAATGCCTTCTGCTCTCCTGGAGCGCGGATTCAAACAGCTTCAAAATGTTG
>JAKSAU010000353.1 GCA_022361535.1 Desulfobacterales bacterium | reverse complement strand
CTTTTTTTGTTGCGAGTATTCCTCAAGCTTTTCCTAAAAAATATGCAAAAATGATTCGCCGCGTTCCTCCAGGTACCGTTTGGACTAGCGATGGTCAATCGAAACGCTTTTTTTGCCATGCGACGCGAGATGGCATTTTAGATGATTTACTATCTGAGTCTGTAAGACGCCAAATACCAAAGGAAGTTTCTTGGGGGTGTCTTTTAAGTGGAGGTGTTGATAGTTCGACTATTGCTGCTTTAGCTTGTAGAGAATATGGAAAGATAAACACATTTACAAGTGGGCTTGCGGGAAGTGAAGATCTTATTGCCGCATCGAAAGTTGCCGAACATCTTGGAACAAATCATCATGAAGAAATAATCAATCCAACAGAATTACCTAAGCTCCTTAAAGATGTTATTGGTGTTTCAGGATCGCCTGATCCATATGTTGCCATGAGTGGGCTTGGAACCTATGTTGCTGCGAGGGGAGCTGCACGTTTTGGAGCCAAGGTGTTACTGTCAGGAGAGGGCGCGGATGAACTATTTGCAGGATATGATGAATATCTTAGCGAACCAGAATACAGCCTGAATGCTCGCTTAACACATGATCAAAATGATCTTGGAGCTACTGAATGTTTGAGACTCGACCGGTGTACCATGGCATATAGTATAGAAGCCCGTGTTCCATTTCTTTCTCCTTCAATGGTGCGTCATGCACGAACAATTCCAATTCAATGGAAACTATGCCACCATAATGGAAATATAATTAGAAAACCAGTTCTTCGTCGGTTTGCCAAACGCCTACTACCTAAATGGGTGGCTGATCGTCCTAAAAACCCTTTTTTTCGTGGAGCAGGAATATTTTCATCTCTTTCAAGTATAGCGAACGACCTTTTTTCAATGAAAAAAGTAAAATGCATGAAATCTGAATTCCCTGAGTTCCCTATTGAAGATCCTATTTCAGCCTGGGTTTTTTCAATTTGGTATGAACAATATGCATATTTATCGGATAATATAAACGATTTAATCAACAGAGGCCTTTTTCGCAGAAGGTTTTCTCAGTATCAACCCCATTGTGAAGAACCTACTCAATATTCCTCACCAATGTATTCAGAAAGGTTCAAGTATTGAAGAGTTAAAATTGTAACTATCACACTTTTGAGTTAATCCAGAACTGGTTTGATGAGATGAGTGCAAACTCAATTTGGGGTGAAGAAAGTAATCTGACCACCTCACTGATAAAAAATACACCAATGACTGGTACTTGGTTAAATCTTGGTGCAGGCGATGGTCGTTATAATGAATTACTTTTAAAACAAGGCACGAATGTATTGGCTGCTGATATAGATGTTGAGGCTCTTAAGTGTTTATACTTCCAAACACCAATGAAATCACTCCCAAATTTATCTTTGGTGATTTTTGATATGATGGATGCTTTCCCGATTAAAAATTCCGCGTTGGATGGTATCTTCAGTGTTGGAACGATACATCTTTTACCATATAAAAATTGGGATATGATTTTCATGGAAATACACCGTACTCTAACAAAAGGTGGATTCTTCTTTTTTGGAATATCAACAGATATAGTAAGATTAGAATCTAAATCATTAACCCAGATCGTATTACCCGATGAATATCAATGGACAATGAAAGAAGCTATATCTAAAATAGAAGAACTACTTCACAATAAATTTTCTGTTAAATGGCAGCATGAGGGTTATTGTTCACCAAAAACGATGGTCGGTTATATGAATGCAACCTATTTGTTTTCATGCCGTTACTTATTAACAGGTGCTAAAAAGATTTAATAAATGTCGAGTTGAAGTTAGGTTGATAAAAAAATTTTAAACTAAATCAATTGTCCAATAACTTAAAAATGTGGGGATAAATGGCAGCGGTACACTCCACTGGTAAATACCATCAGTATACGATTCATTGCTAAATTTGGCCGTCCATTCTTGCTCGTGGAAATCATTTTTAATTAGTTTTGCTAATTCTAGGTATTTCGCTGCCTCGATAGTGCGGTTAAACAAGCGATATAAAAGAGATAAATTCCAAAAGGCTATTTTCCGGATTTCTTTGTCGTGTGGGCTCTTTTGTTCAAGAAGTTCTTTGATCTCATCAGCATCTTCCAAGGCTTCCTTTTGTTTACCACATAATGCACAAAATACCATCCGATTCATAACCACAATCATTCGATCCCAATTGGCAGTCGCCGAAGCTTCTGCTTCATCAAACCAAGCTTCTGTAGATTCTCCAAGTTCTCCTCTATAAATATTTACTGCAGCTAAATTATTATAGAGTGAGTGTTTTTCTATTGGAATTTTTGCTAACAAACGATCTGCTTTCTCTAATAACCTTTTGGCTTCATCTATTGCATGGATCTGTGTTAGATGAAGTGTAATTGCAATATAAGATCGTGCTTCATCCAAATCTTTATTAAATGCTTTGAAATGATTAATACTTTTACGAAGATAGTCAACAACACTTGAAGCGTCCATTTGAACAAGTTCGGCATTGCGTAATAAATAACCATACTCCATGAGATTTTGAAATTCTTTAGTTTTAACAAGTCGATGAAATAATTCATCGACTTCAGCATGGTGATTCATATTTCTCAACGCTGCTAATTTAATTAAATTAAATCTTAAACGTTCTTCAGGTTTTAAGGATGGCGCCCCTCTTAATATACAGTTACAATAATTCAGGCATTTTTTATGATGATTGTTTAAGTCTAAGAGCGAAGCATAGTTTAGATTATAAGAAATGCCAAACTTTGGAGTTGTTTTGAGTAGTTCTAAAGCACTCTCCATATTCCCTAAAAAGTAGTAAAGCTTTATAACCTGTCTATTAATTGCCTTTATCGTTTTTTGAGATCCAGTTTCTCCAACAGTACTTACAATTTTTTCCAAATATCGAACAATGGAATGCATTTGATTTTTACCAAGAGCCACTCTTGCAATATCCTTCATAAGGTTTATTGCTCGGCTCTCTTGTCCAAGTTCAATATAGCATTTTAGCAGAATTACTAGTTGATTATCTTTGGATATAAAAAAGTCTGAGTTAGTTCCTTCTGGTGATTCATAAATACGGCGTAAAAAATCATAAGCAAGTATTAGAAAATGATGATGTCGAGTATTATTTTTTAGCTCGTTTCCAATGGAATCCTGAGCAATTTTTAATATGGTACCGTCTTCAACTTCTTCAATGAGTTCTTGTTTAATTAATTGCTTAATAGATTCGTTAACCAATTTTTGGGATCTAACCTTTAACTCACTCGGGTGATATGTCCTTACTAAACCGATTAAATCTCTGGGAGCCTCACTGCCATGTGCATATATGATGTTTAGAATAAATCGATCGAGATCAGATGGTAACGTTGAAATATTTTCTAATGTCGCTTCTGTAACCATTTTTAGTCCATCAAACGTTATACGGGATGAACTACTATCAGGATTTAATGCAAAGGTGACATCTAAATCAATTAACCTACGAAGATTTCCCCCAATTTCATAGTAGGCATTCTTGATAAAGGCCTCAAATCCCCCATCAATATTTTTCAACATTTCCATAGCATGACTAATTTTAAGTGGCTCAAGGCGATAGACCCTGAGGTCACAATAGCACCTTTGACGTTCAAATTTCTCAACTATATGATCAAGTGAAATTCCGTCTGGATCATCTTCAGTATATTCAAGGAGTAGATACAGACCGCAATCATTTTTCAACAGAGCAAAAGTAAGAAAGTTTAACGTGGAAGAATCAATTTGCTGTATATTTTCGATGTTTATACAAAGTCGTGTCTGTTGAGCTATCCATCTAACATAATCTATCATGATTCTTTGTTGAGCGCTACTCGACGTACCAACTATCTCTTCTATTTGGAATTCACCTTGTCCAAAGAATCGATCATACAAAACCTTTGCACTTTTAAATCCTGATTTCTCAGCCGCAATCGAAACAATTTGATTAATAAAAAGAGCCCTTGTTGTTTCTCCTCCCCAGTTCCGCAAAAAGAACTTTAGTTTTAGTTTTGAAGGTGCCACCAAATCAATTGAACGAACTATTTGTTGAAGATAAAACCAATCACTTCTTACTAAAGCTTCATTCTGAGAAATATCAACTTTAGCTTTCACTTCAATATCAATCTTATTCAAAAACTCTTCGCATAGTCTACTTTTGCCGACCCCACTCGCTGCTCGAATGATCCTAACCCTGTTTTTCTCCCCTTTTTTTCTAAAATCAACGAGGAACTTATTTATCTCTTCAAATCTGTTGATAAAGTCTCTATTCATTTTTGTTTTCCACATAGCCTAAAAATGGTTGGGTATGTATTGCGAGGAAATCTTTAGTATATCGCTTGCTGAAAATAAGAGTCATAGTAAAAAATAATATTTTGATAATCTTCTATTATCCAAAGAGCTTTTGATATCTTTTTATTTCAATAAGTTTTTATCATTGAAGTCCAGATTAATCAATTAAAAGGTGCCATAGGTATTTTAGTGTAGAAAACATGAAAAATTCAATTCGGAAGAGTGGAACCTCTTTTCAATGCAGTAAACAGCCATCTTTGTATTGTCACTTAAAGATTAGAGAACAAAAGAACACAAAATCGGGCCAATCGTCGTTGATATATAAAGGACATACGGTACTACCTTTAGATTAATACACCGAGTGCATCTTCAGCAGCACGGTCTGGCAAGTCAGACCATAACCAATGACTCTGGATGATCAATCAGTACTTAGAACTGTTGTATGCTACTTATTAATTGAGCCAAGTCATTTTTTATACTGAATATCGTGGAACCAGGTATCAAATGATCAATGTGCCATCTCTGAGCAAATCAATAACAGGCGGGGATACCGCACTGGACATGGTAGCCCGCCCGACAGAGACAAACGAGCCTCAGGCTACTGGTCTGAGTGAGAATAATATTTTGTGGGCGTTTGCGAAAAATTCCGGAGCTTTAGTTGGTTGGATAGAGCTATGGTTTAGAAGGTACTCTTTCATAAAAAAACTCAAGGTTATAAAACCATTTTCCGATGATAGTACCAAGAACCATTGCTAAGCAAGGATTCTAATTAAATTGTTGCAAAAATACTACGATAGTATTATTTTTAAATAAATTCCTTGACTTATTAGCGATTTAAACCTAATTTGTTGTTAATTTTTACCCATGGGTTTAGATTCACGAGCATTCAAGAGGCCTAATATCAATGGATTTGCATCATAAAACGATCCTTTTTTCGCGAGGGTAACATGTCAAAGAATATTTTTGAGATTTTCAAAAGAAGCGACAATCTCCCTTTCGAAAGATCTTTCACAGACGGGGCATCTTACAAAAAGTACCGGGATGTATTATCCCAAAACACGAACAAAACATCTCAGTTATTCCGTGGTAACCACGGAGGGGGATTCCCTTGTCCTGATAACATCTGTGAGAGTTCTGAATTTTCTGAAAACTATTAGTTAGTTAACTTAATCTGGTACCCGGGTTGTGTTGGGGGGGGGGGGTGCGTTCTTTTAGATGTGCTTTTACATTTTTGCGCCTGGTAAATATATTAACATAGAGTACCTTTCTGAGAGTGTCTCCCTCGGCTCTTGGGGGGGCTCATCTGTTATTGCAGACATTGTAGTTGAAAACTCAGATCACAAGGGAGATATTGCTGAATTATTAATTCTCTTTCCCAAAACACCCTTTAATATTAAAGTTCGTAAAAGAAAACCACCAAAATACATTGAGACCCTTTCAATTAAAAACAGAACGAAGGAAATCCTTGATGAAAGAAGTTCAACCAATAAAACGTACAAACTGTCCGGGATAGAGGTTGAACGCGAATCCAAAAATCCCCATAAGGTGAAACTCAGACGGATCAATCCGGAGAAGCTTGAAAAACCATTTATATTCGAGGCAGAAGTTGTAGATGAAGCACATGATAGTTTCGATATATACAAAACGCTATCAGAAGAAAGTAACAACATTCTTATTAGCCAACACTACTCTGTTCTTCATTACCAATTCAAAACCCACATTAAGCCAGAAGCAAAGCGTTGGTTAAGACTCGAATTCTCTGTTAAAAATGCCGCGATGTTTCATGCGCCTAAGCACAGAGCCTTAATACTTTGGTTGATCGATAATTTAAAATACAATTTTCATCTTATGGGTCCACTTGATGTGTTAAACATATTCAATGAGAGAATAGACCTAGTCAAATACCATAACGATAAAGAAATTGAAAACGCTGGCAAGAATCCTCCCCCAGAACTAATGAAAATGAAGATAGCCTTGGAAGAAATTGAAAACAAAATTCTTTCACCGTTAAATAGTAGCAAAACCACCTTCCAGGATATAACTCTTCATATCTTCCCCTTGAAATACAGAACATTACAGTACATATATCCCGTAGGAAAAATTCAACCTAGAGGAGTTATACCCAACTATCTTCCACTTGATAACGGTTTAAATAAGGAGCAACCATCTTGGAAAAGGCGTGTCTATGATTGGCACGCAGAAGAAGTTCATGATAGGTTTACTGACACTTATAGTTTATTTCTGACTGGCAAACAAAACAATAGAATTTTTTATAGTGTAGTATTGTTTATAATAATTTGGTTTGTTTTTGGAATAATATTTCCTTCATTAATTTCTGAACTAATCCTCTGGTTGGATAATCCCCTGGCAACCAAGTTTGGTGAGATCTTAAAGAACATTACCGACTTCTTGTTCATAAAATATCCATGGGCATCATTGGGGCTCGGCATCATTTTGGGAAGCTATTATAATAGATTGGCTAACTTGATAAAGAGATCATACGGCTATTTCTTTAATTAAAATTTACAAATACGCGTTCAGTGCCCCCAAATAAGGTAGCCTCCGGCAGTAAAGGGGAGGCGCAGGAAGCCAAACTACTCTTCAGGTTGTGTTTTGGGGTAGTGGTATTGGGCAGGCTTTACGGCATGTTTATCTTTTATAGCTGGGTGTTCAAATCGGATTGAGCAAATCCTTATTGCCAGCTAATGTATACTAATAAGAAAAACCTCAAACGCATATCAGTATATTATTCCTATAGGAGGCCTATATGCAATCGGTAAGAATTATAATTGCTTGTTTGATGGTGTTTTTTTCGGTTGATGCATATTCTTGGGTGCCCAATAACCTTGATGAATGGAACAATCTTGGTTATGGAGAACGTAGAGAAAAACTTCGCCAAGAATTTGCGAGTTACGCAAAATACTATGTTGCCGCTAAGGGATATCGTTTTGGCAGAGGCGCAGACAACGAGTTCGAAGGTAGGTTTGCAATACAAGCAGCCGATGCCATTTTGGATATACACCCGCAGCATATTGAAGGTGCGAAAAGCGAGATCCGGAAAAGTTTTAGACGTTTGATCGACAAGATGATCGAGGTTGCCGAAAAAGACAAAGAGTATTCCCGTAAACACCCATGGGTTGTTGGGGAGGAAACTCTTTCAGAGGCTCTGAGCTTTTTTTGCCCCCCTCCGCTCTGGCCGATCTGTCGGTGAACAAATGGAGATACCAATCGTCCACCAATTTCAGTTTGCAACCGAAACAATCAAGCAAGTAATGACACTCGCCTCTGCAATCCTTGCATTAACAGTTACGTTTGCAAAAGAAAACACAAAACCAGGCGACTTAAAGGGCTCTGCTTGGTTAATAGCGTCATGGGTGCTTGAAATTACTTCTATACTTTTTGGAATATTGGGCTTGATGTTTTTAACGGGCCAAACAACCAAGGAGTATCCAGATATATGGATTGTTCACATTACCTTGCCCGTTACAATCCAAATATCAACCTTTTTTTTAGCAATGGTTTCGTTGGTTGTTGCATCTTGTAAAAGCTTTGGTGGTAGATAACTAACGTGATAAAATAGGAGACTCTTTTGTTCATTCTATTCACTCAGAATCCAAAGACTATGATGGGGATTAACCACTCTCTATAATATATTAAAATGTTCCCCTGTACGGTAATTCTAAAACTGTTAATGTTATCCTCAACATTCCTGCTCCTCCCCATGTTACTGTCAGCGCATTCCGGAACAATTCTATTCTGTTTCTGTCAACCTATCCCGGCTTGTTTTTGTCAACGTCTGAAGGTGCCATAATGATGTCAAAATGACGTTCTGTTGGTGCCTTTATGTTGCCTATTCGATACCCTCACAGAACCATCTAAGGTCCAAAAAATCCATGCCTATTGCGATCTGTGCTCGTACTCTAGCACCCCCTATGTAAATGTACGATTTCTTTGTTGGAATTTCTGTTTTCGTGACATTTCTCGTCATTTGCATTAACCACGGACTGTCTATGAAATAGAGGAAACCGTTTATCAATCCCTTAGAAGCCACAAAACTTGTATCGGGTTTGAAAGGCCTTTAATTTGCATTACATTTTAGGTGTTGACAAGTTAGTTCGGGCTAACAAAAATTCGAATGGTATTGTTAGTAAAAAGAATCAACCCTATATGCAAGGGAGGTGATTGAACTTTCAATAATTCATGCAAGACATAACACCATATGCAAAATAGATCTTTGACAAGTTGTTACCTTAATGTAATCGCTCATTCGATTAACAAATAGTTCGGTACGTGAGGCTTATTTTAAGTATGGTGATCGACTTGGGCAAAAAGCAGGGTCAGAAATGGCCCTGCTTTTTTGTGTCTGATAAGAAAATTCGAAGAAAAACAGCAGAATTGATAGAGTATCAAATAAAACTATTTGGATGCTATTTGGATGCTGGAGCAGTTCTATAAGCAAAAAGGCTCTCAGCGAAAACGCTGAAAGCCTTTATATTCATGGTACCGGAGGCGAGACTTGAACTCGCAAGGGCCTAAGCCCGGAGGATTTTGAATCCTCTGCGTCTACCAATTCCACCACTCCGGCATGGGACTCTCTTATTTAAAGGAAAATAGCTGTCTTGTCAATACTATTTCTTGGGTTTACGGCCTTGAATCAGGCCAGGGCAAGGTTAATGTCGTTGGCTGATACAGCACCTTCTCTCACGATTTTTATTGGGTTGCAAGTGACATCCACAATAGAGGAACCAATGCCGCCTTTTACTTTGCCTGAGTCAAGTATGAGATCTGCCTCATTAACAATGGATGCCGGTAATCTGTAAGGATCGATACAGCCTGGCTTACCTGATAGATTGGCACTGGTTCCGGTAATGGGAAAATCCACAGCATGAACCAAGGCTTGGGCAATGGGGTGGCCTGGCAGGCGGATACCGATTTTACCGGTACCTGCTGTAAGTATAGGAGAGATGTGGTTGGCAGCCTCAAAAATCAGGGTGATTGATCCGGGCCAGAATCGGTCCATGAGGCGCTGTGCTGCCTTTGGAACAGATTTTACAAGTGTATTTAGGTCGTCAGTATCCCGGATGAGAACTAATATTGGGTTGTCCTTGGGACGCTGTTTAATGTGGAAAACTTTTTCTACAGCTTTAGGAGACAGGGCATTGGCAGCTACCCCGTAGAGACAAGCAGCCGGAAAGATAACTATGCCATTGTTGGAGAGTATCTTTCCGGCGTTTTGTATAACAGACGGGTCCGGGCGAGAGATATCCACCCGGACCTTGTTTGTGTATTCAGGTCTGGCCGTATCAGGCAAGCGCTTCTGCCTTTTCAGCTACTTTATCAGCCATTTCTTTTTTAAAGGCAGCCAGTTTTTCTGCTACTTCAGGATCTGTTACACCGATGATCTGTGCTGCAGTGATACCTGCGTTATGGGCACCTGATTTGCCTATTGCCATGGTAGAAACCGGGATGCCGGGAGGCATCTGAACGGTAGCCAAAAGCGCGTCCAGGCCCTGGAGTGCACTGGAATCAATGGGTACGCCCAAAACAGGCAGGGTGGTATGAGCTGCAATTACACCAGCCAGGTGGGCTGCATGGCCGGCACCGCAAATAAGCACCTTGATTCCTTTTTCACGGGCTTCTGTTGCCAGCTTGGAAGCCCGTTCCGGGGTCCTGTGGGCTGATGCAACAGTGACATAATAGGGAATGTCGAATTTTTTAAGCATGGCAAGTGCTTTTTCCATGACCGGAAGGTCTGAATCAGATCCCATGATCACGCCGACCTGGGGGGGAGTGTCCATTCTTTTCATAGCTTTTGCTCCTATATCTTTTCTCATAAAACAATCTTTAAAATTGATTTTACTGCAGGCTTCATATGCGGTTTTGATGGCTTGCTCAACCGTATCCCCAAGAGCGGTAACGCCAAGAACACGGCCGCCAGTGGCAACGACCTTGTCACCGTCCATACCTGTACCGGCATGGAAGACAACAGTATCCTTAACTGCATTTGCTTCCTCCAGCCCTGTGATTTCATGGCCGGATTCATAAGACCCGGGATAACCGCCCGCTGAAATTACAACGCACATGGCTGCCCTTGGGTCGATTTTTATTTTCTGGTTGTGCAGGGTTTCATCGCAGCAGGCCTGCATCAGGGGAACCAGGTCGCTTTGCAGCCGGGAGAGGATAGGCTGGGTTTCAGGATCTCCCAGGCGGGTATTAAATTCCAGCACCTTGATCTTGTCTCCATCGATCATGAGACCTGCATAAAGCACGCCTTTAAAAGGTGTGCCTTCTTTGGCCATGCCTTCTACTGCTGGGATCATAACTTCTTTCATGGCCTTGCTTTTCAGGTAGTAATCAAGGACCGGAGCCGGGGAATAAGCGCCCATACCACCGGTGTTAGGCCCTTCGTCATTGTCAAAAATCCGTTTATGATCCTGGGATTCGGGAAGGGGAAGTACGGTCTTGCCGTCGGTTAATGCAATGAAAGAGGCTTCTTCGCCTTGAAGGCATTCTTCCACTACCACAAGGGCGCCTGCGTCACCAAAGGCATTGTCATTGAGCATGCTGTCAATGGCCTCGTTTGCTTCTTCAAGAGTGGTGCAGACAATCACACCTTTTCCTGCTGCCAGACCGTCTGCTTTAACCACACAGGGGGCACCTAAAGTTTTTGCATAAGCTTTTGCTTTTTCAGGTTCTGTAAAGGATTCGCCTTGAGCACAGGCAATCCCGTATTTTTGCATCAAATTTTTGGAGAAGACTTTTGATCCTTCAAGTTGTGCAGCGGCTTTGGATGGACCGAATGCGGCCAATCCTTTTTCTTGGAATACATCAACGATTCCTGCAACAAGCGGGCCTTCAGGACCGACCACAGTAAGGTCGATCTGGTTTTCTTGGGCAAATGCAGCAAGTGCATTGATGTCTTCGGCATTGATGTCCACATTTTCTGCCAGGGTCCGGGTTCCGGCATTGCCGGGTGCGCAATAGATTTTGTCCACCATGGGGCTTTGGGAGATTTTCCATACCAGGGTATGCTCCCGTCCGCCGCTGCCTACAACGAGGATTTTCATTTAGCTCTCCTTAGATTTGTGCGTTTATTCTCTTCTATGGCAAGTTCAATTAGTTTATCCAGCAATGCTGAAAAACTGTATCCAGCTTCATTTGCAGATTGAGGAAACAGGCTTGTGGCGGTCATGCCGGGGATGGTGTTGGTTTCAAGGACAAACAACTCTCCATTTCTTAAGATCATATCTGTCCTGGAATAGCCTTTGAGGAACAGGGCTTTATGTGCCCCTAAGGCAAGCTCCTGAACTTTTTGGGTTGTTTCATCATCAATGCGGGCCGGGCAGATTTCTTCGGTTTCCCCGGCAACATATTTGGCCTCGTAATCAAAATACTCATGGTTGTCACCGGGGATGATTTCTATGACAGGAAGAGCCTCAAGGTCCTGGTTGCCCAGCACGCCGCAGGTTAACTCAAGTCCCTTTATATACCGTTCAAGGATCAGGGTATCATCGTGTTCAAACCCTAATTTGATGGCGTCATCGAGCTTATCTTGTTCTTTGACAATGGTCATGCCAACGCTTGAGCCGGCGCAGGCTGGTTTGACAACAATGGGAAGTCCTAAGGTATCAACCACCTCTGGAATGGAAATCTCATCAGTCGTATCAAAGGACAGGTATCCGGGAGTAGGAATTTTAGTGGCTTCATACAACTGCTTTGCAGTAAGCTTGTTCATGGCCACAGAAGATCCAAGGACGCCTGCCCCCTGGTACGGGATGTTTAAAAGATCCAATAAACCCTGTACGGTTCCGTCTTCACCAAAAGGCCCATGAAGGATGATCAGGGCCGCATCTATGTTTGAAGCGTCCATGACCAGTTTTTGCAGGTCAAATTTCGGATCATACTGAGTGATCTCGTATTTTTCTTTGTTTAGTGCTTCAAATACCTGTTTACCGCTGTTTAAAGATACTTCACGTTCTGTTGACACCCCGCCGGACAACAGGGCCAGCCTGATTTTTTTCATATACGTCTCCTTTGGGTTTTGTGGCCAGGGGCTATCCCTGGATGATGTTTTGACGTGCAGCTTCGAATTCTTCCTTGGTGATCAGGTTCTTTTCATACAAGGTGTTGAGTTCGAGCATCTTCCTCTCTGCATTGGCTACCGAGCTTTCTATTAGACGGGCCTCTGGATAGAGGGGGACATCGGTGTTTTCGGGAAGGAGGGGTTGAGTCTGTTTGGCTTTAATTTCAAAGGAGGCAAGTCCTCCTAAAAGCCTAACTTCAACCGCGCGGTCCTGGAATTCGGGGGCGCCTAAAACCTCACTCAAACTTGATGAGGTATCCCGCATCCTCCGATAGATGATCCAGGCTATGGCAAGTACAAGGATTGCAATACCGGCCATGATCCATGGCAGGTAATGGTATACCCCTTTAAATAGTACAACAGATAGTCCTACTCCAGCCAAGAGGAATACATGGAGCAGTAAAATGAAATAGGCTATAAATATATTTTTAAATAACCCTTCTTTATCTTTTTTACGAATATTCATGATAACTTTCTTATCAAATCGGTTCTATATTGGTCCCTGACCATGGCAGCGGCAGGCCCGGTACCCCGGACAGTATCCAGTTTTGCCAGCAGGTAGTTGAGTTTCTTTCCAAGTTTTGCCTTTTCATCAGGAGAATGATCCAGGCTGTTCATCAAATCCTGGGTGTTGGCAATCTGTTTTTTAATTTCAATTTCCGGGGGAAGGAACCCGGCGTTCTTAAGAATCTTATGTGCCATACGAAGTTCCTGGGGCGCATGACTGTCATCAAAATCCAAAGGCTTGCCCTTGCCCGGCAGGTCCTCAAATCCACCCTCTTTTTGGGCTTTTTTGATTCTTTCTTCTACTATGGCTTCAAATCCGGGAATCATAACGGATATTGATTGCTCCTGATCGATAAGGTTGCACTTAAAAGGCAAAAAAAAATGCCCGTTTTAAGGCAATAGATTTTATTAAACCTGGGCCTGTTTTGCAAGCTATTTTCTTGACACTGAAAGGGCAATACTGTATCAAATAACATTTTAAATCAAAGAATTAAGGGCTGTTTCCCCATGATTAAAGAAGCCGGATCAATAATAAAATATGCTGTTTACTTGGGGATGGCAGTTTGGCTGGCTTCAATGATTTGCCGGCCCGGTCCGGCATTGGCTGACCAGGGTACTGAAAATAATAGTCCTGTTGTTCTCTCGGATGCTTTTTTGTACTATGCCGATATCAAAAACGGGCATTTAAAGGCGGTGGCAAGACAGTTTGACCCAGGGCTGGATGCTCACAAATTGGGGCGGACCGTACTTGAGGCCCTGCTGGAAGATCCACCTGCTCAAGGACTATTACGGGTTTTTCCGGAAGATACCCGGGTCAATGCCTTGTTCATAACCGAAAGTGGAAATGCTTTTTTAGACCTGAGTTTTTCCCGGCAACGCTTAGAACCCACAGATACAATGACCGAATACTTGAGTATCTACTCACTGGTCAATACTCTGGCAGTGAATATTCCTGATATCAAACAGGTTAAGATTTTGTTGAACGGAGAGGAAGGGGCAAGCCTGGGCGGCCATATCAGCCTGGAACCATTTTTTAAAACCAACATGTTGATTGTAAAATAGATTATAAAAAGATGAGCAAACAAAAAAATATTGCAAAGATTAGAAATATAGGCATCATGGCCCATATCGATGCGGGTAAGACCACCGTAACCGAACGAATTCTATACTATACGGGTAAATCCCATAAGATCGGTGAAGTCCATGACGGTGAAGCCACTATGGACTGGATGCAGGATGAACAGGACAGGGGCATAACCATTACATCGGCAGTAACGTCCTGCCAGTGGAAAGGTGCCCATATCCAGATTATCGATACCCCGGGCCATGTGGATTTCACTGTAGAGGTGGAACGCGCTTTGCGAGTACTGGATGGTGCCATTGGCGTATTCTGCGCCGTAGGCGGCGTTGAGCCCCAGTCTGAAACCGTATGGAGACAGGCCGATCGGTATGAAGTTCCCAGGATGGCCTTTATCAATAAAATGGATCGGACAGGGGCAGACTTTTTTGTTGCCTGTGATTCCATCCGTGAAAAGCTTGCTGCCAACCCGGTGATGATCCAGGTGCCCATTGGAGCAGAAGATCAGTTCAGGGGCGTGATTGATCTGATCAATATGCAGCAGATTTCCTGGGATGATGAAACATTAGGCGCAGAGTACACAGCAGGTGATATTGAACCCGAGTTTGAAGATCTTGCTGCAGAATACAGGGACAAACTTTTGGAAGCTGTGTCTGAAACCGATGACGAGATCATGGAGAAATATCTTGGTGAAGAGGAGATCTCTGTTGCTGAATTAAAGGCTGCGATCCGGAACGCCACTATTAATCGAGATATCGTACCTGTACTCTGTGGGTCTGCTTTAAAAAATAAAGGGGTTCAGCCGTTGCTGGATGCTATTGACTTTTACCTGCCAAGTCCCAAAGATATCCCGCCGGTCAAAGGGATTCATCCCAAAACCGAAGATATATTGGAATATAAACCTGAAAAGAACGGTCCGCTTGCTGCCCTGATTTTCAAAGTGTCAATGATTGAAGGCAGAAAGTTATCCTTTGCAAGAATTTATTCCGGCCGTATCCAAGCAGGTAAGGATGTGTTCAATCCGGCACTTAACCGCAAGGAAAAACTGTCAAGAATTCTTCGCATGCATGCCAACAAAAGAGAACGGCTTGATGAGGCTTCTGCTGGGGATATCATCGGCATAGTCGGGCTGAAAGACTCCGGTACCGGTGAGACCCTGTGCGATAGAGAGGCCCCGGTTTTCCTGGAAAAAATGGAGTATGAAGATCCGGTCATCTCCATTGCCATTGAACCCAAAACCCATGCAGACCAGGAAAAGCTGGATGATGTCCTGGAAAAATTCATTATCGAAGATCCGACCCTGAAGGTCCGCAAGGACGATGAAACCGGCCAGACCATTCTGTCCGGCATGGGAGAGCTTCATCTTGAGATCATTATATCCCGGATGCTCAAGGAGTTTAAAACCAATGTCAATGTGGGCAATCCCCAGGTCGTGTACAGGGAGGTCCTTGCGGCACCGGCCGCGGGCAGCGCCGAGTTTGAAAGGGACATATCGGGCAAATCCCATTTTGCCAGCGTCGGGATCCGTCTGGAACCGCTGGCCAGGGGCGAGGGCATCCGGTTTGAATCCTCGGTGACGGATGACCAGATCCCCGGGCAGTATATCCCGGCCATTGAAACCGGTATCCGGGAGAGCCTTGAAGGCGGCTACCTGAAAGGATACCCGCTGGTGGATGTGTCCATCCGCCTGGAGTCCGGCAGCTTTGATGAGCGGAGCAACGAGCTGGCATTCAGCGTGTGTGCATCCATGGCCTGTAAAAATGCCCTGGAAAGCGCCTCCATTGCCCTGCTGGAGCCCATTATGGAAGTGGAGGTTTTTG